>JALSIK010000074.1 GCA_026990045.1 Chromatiales bacterium
GTGATCCAGCGTGCCAGGCGCCAGGCCAGCAGCAGCGCCAGCACCAGGGCCACGGACAGCCACACCAGGTGCGAGCGCACGAGCTCGTTCACGTGTGCCGCCACCTCGGACTTGGGCTGGGGCACCATCACGCCCCACCCGATCTCGGGTACGGCGGCATAGCCGGCCACCATGTCGGCCCCGATGAAGGGGGAGTAGAACTCGGTGACGCCGGTGCGACCGGCCAGCATCGCCTGGACCACGGGCCAGGCGGAGAGGTCGCGTGTTTCCGCCATCCACCGGGGGTTGGGATGGGCCACCACCCGGCCGAAGTTGTCCACGATGGCGGAATGTCCCTTGCGGCCGAAGCGGATGTTGCGGCGCAGGGCCTCGATGACGGAGAGCCGCAGCTCGGCCAGGAGCACGCCCGCCAGCGTGCCGTCGGGGCGGCGCACGGGTTGCGACATGACCACGGTGGGCTCGCCCGTCACCGGCCCCGGCCGGACACCCGACAGGGCCCAGCGCCCCTCGCGCCGGGCCTGCACGAAGCAGCGTTCAGCGGAAAGATCCAGCGGGACGGCTCCCGCGTTGCCCGCCGCCGGCACCAGGTGGAGGGTGCGGCCGTCCCGGTCGGCGAGCATGAGGCGCTGGAAGCCGGGCATGTGGGACAGCGCCTGGTCCAGGCGTGCGCGGACGAGGGCATCACCGCGCCGCATGTGGCCCAGTTCCTCGGCCAGCAGGCGCAGCATCTCCCGGTGGCCCGTGATGTGAATGTGGATGGGCGCGGCCAGGTTCTGGGCCAGGAGCTGGTGCTTTTCCCGGATCTCGCGCCACGCGTCCTTCCAGGCGGTGTTGTAGATGGCGACACCGAGCACGCCCACGGGAAACAGGGCCACGAGCAGGAAGCTCAGCATCATCAGGCGGAACACCGGCTGCGCGGCGCGTGGCGCGGCGGCGGGGGCTTGGGCAGGAGAGGGCGGCATCGAAATTCCAGCGGGGATTATATCATTACGTTGTCGGCGGCGTGCTCAGCCGCACATGCGCAGGCGCCCGTCCAGCAGGTCCGCGACCTTGGCCGCGGGGACCGGGCGGCTGAACAGGAAGCCCTGCACGGCGTCGCAGCCGGCCAGGGACAGGAAATCGAACTGGGCCGCCGATTCCACGCCCTCGGCCACCACGTGCTTTTTCAGGCCGTGCGTCATGGCGATGATGGCGGTGACCAGCTCCGAGGCCTCTTCGTCCACGGGGACGTCGGCAACGAACGAACGGTCCACCTTGACCACGTCGATGGGGAAACTGCGCAGCCGCCCCAGCGAGGACTGTCCGGTGCCGAAATCGTCGATGGCGATCCGCACCCCCAGGGCCTTGATCGCGGCCAGCGCCTCCTCGGCCTGCGCGCCCTGCTGCATGAGGCTGTCCTCGGTGATTTCCACCACCAGGTCCGAGGCGGAAAAGCCGCCGTGCGCCAGGGCCGGGGCGATGGCCTCCGCGGCGGCCTTTCCGTCCAACAGGCGGGCCGAGAGGTTGATGGTGAGGGCGACCGGGTGCGAGGCATTGCGGGTGAACGCCCGGTGGTCGGCCAGGGCGCGCGGGATCAGCCAGTGGGTGAGGGGGACGATGAGGCCGGTTTCCTCCAGGATCTCCATGAATTCCGCCGGCGGCACCACGCCGCGCCGGGGGTGGTGCCAGCGCAGCAGGGCCTCGCAGGCACAGGTCAGGCCGGTGGCCGTGTCCACGATGGGCTGGTAGTAGAGCTCGAACTCCTCCCGCAGCACCGCCTGGCGCAGTTCCTGCTCCCGCATCAGGTACTCGGTGATGCGCACCGTCATGTCTCCGGAATAGAACTGGAAGCCGTTGGGACCGCGTTCCTTGGAGTGGTACATGGCGGCATCGGCGTTCTTGATGAGGGTGTCCACGTCGTCCCCGTCGGCGGGGGCGATGGCGATGCCGATGGAGGTGGTCACACGGAGCTGGCGGCCCATGACCGCGAACGGCGCCTCGAAGGCCCGCAGGATCTTCTGTGCCACCACCACGAGCTGCTGCATCTGTTCCACGTCCTCGACCAGCACCGCGAATTCGTCGCCGCCGAGGCGGGCGACGGTGTCGATGTGGCGGACACACCGGGCGAGGCGTTCGGCCGCCCCTTGCAGGAGCTGGTCGCCGGCCTCGTGGCCCAGGCTGTCGTTGATCTGCTTGAAACGGTCCAGGTCCAGGAACAGCAGCCCCACCCGCTGGCCGTGGCGCCGCGCCCGCTCCACGGCGTGCTGCAGGCGGTCCCGGAACAGGATGCGATTGGGCAGGCTGGTGAGGGGGTCGTGGTGGGCGAGGAAGTCCAGCCGGGCCTGGCGCAGCCGGATCTCGTTGCGCATTTCCTCGAAGGCCTCGGCCAGGGCGCGGGTTTCCGCCGCCCGGTCGCGCGGCAGGGCCTGCACCGGCCGCCCGGCGCCTTCGGCCTTGAGGGCGGCGGCCAGCATGCTGATGGGCCGCAGCAGCCAGTGGTCGAAGGTGAAGAAGCCCAGCACCAGCAGGGCGGTGCCCGCGGCGGCGATGACCAGCACCATGTGGGCCAGCCGGGACGCGGTGGCCGAGAGCCGGGTGATGTCCCGTGCCGAGCCCACCGCCAGTTCCAGGTCCACGGCCCCCAGGCGCTGGCGGATGCGCGCCACCAGGGGGTCCACCTCGCGCTGGAGGAGGTGCAGGTCCGCGCGCCAGCGGTCGGCGAGGATGAGGTCCATCACCTGCTCGTAGCCGGCGAGCCATTTGTCCAGTGCCGCCTGCGCTTCCTCCAGGGACACCTGCTGTTGCAGGCCCAGGTATCCCGCGGCGTCTTCCGCCTGCAACCGGGCCAGGGTGGTCCGCACGGCGGCGGCCCATTGGCGGACATTGGCCTGGCGCGTGCGCATGGCGCCCGTGGGATCGGTGGAGAACACGCCGAAGCGGTTGGCCACCAGGAGGCGGAACTCGGACACCATGCGGGTGACCGCGTGGCGCAGCTCCAGGAACCGGCGCTGGACCCGGACGGCGCCGGGGCCGCGGGCGGGGTCCTGGTCCAGGTCCTCGATGGCCGCCTGGATGGCGCTGGCCATGGTCTCGTTGGCCGGCAGCATGGTGTCTTCCATGATGCCCATGGCGGGAAACCAGCGCGCCACCCGGGCCCGCGCCGCCACCAGCCGGTCCAGGGCCTCGCCCAGGCGGCCGACGTCGGCGGCGATCTGCTCCGACAGTTCACGCAGCAGGGGGTCGGCCTCGATCCACGGGGTCCGCTGCAGGCGGCGGGCGGCCGCGTCCAGGGCGGCCAGGCCCTCCTGCAGGGTCGCATCGGGCAGGGCCTCGGCGCGGAGGATGCTGCGGCTGAGGTGGTTCTCGAGGTCCTGCACCTGGGCCTCCAGGTCGGCCAGGGCGGCGCTGGCCAGGGCCCGGGCCTGGATCCGGTCGGTCTGGGCGCCGCTGCCGTGGCGCACGTGGAGCCAGCCGGCGAGGGCGCCGCTCCACAGCAGCGCGGCGAGCACGGCGGAGATGATCACGTAGCGCCCGCGCAGGCTCTGCGGCCACCACCAGTGCCCGCGCCGCACGGGAGCCGGGGCCGGCAGTCCCTGCGCCATCAATACCGCTCCCCCAGGATGGCGGCCACCAGCTCGCGGTGGGGGTCGTAGTCGGCGTCGGTGGCGGCCACCAGCCCGGTGAGGCCGGCCTGTTCCAGGGCCTCGCGGCCGGCCCGGGTCTGCCCCAGGCCGGTGAGGAGGGCCCGGACCCGGCGCCGGGTGACCTCGTCCACCTGGGCGGTGACCGCCCAGGGGAGATGGGCCAGGGGCGGGCCCGAGACGAGGATGGTGAGGGCGTCCGGGTCCACGGCCTGGCGGAACACGCGGAGGCGGAGGATGCCGTCACCGGCGCCGCAGGCTGCGGCCTGGCGGTAATAGACGGCGATGCAGGCCTTGGGCGGGCTGAGGGCGAAGCCCTCCAGGTAGTCGCCGGCGGCGAGGCCGGCGCGGCGCAGCAGGGCGGTGGCGGCGATGTAGCTCACCATGGCGTCCGGGCCGCCGCCGAACAACACCTTGCGTCCCCGCAGCTGGCGGATGGCGGTGATGCCGCTGTCGCGGTGCACGACGATGGCTGCGCGGATGGCGCTGCGGCCGAATTCCTCGTTGCGGGCGATGACCCGGTGTCCCAGGTCACGGTGGGCCCGCAGGTAGTGATAGGGGTTGTAGTGGACCAGGGCATACCGCCCTTTCTGCACCCTGTCCCAGAAGCTGGTGAAATCGGGCGGCGTGTCCAGCCGCACGGGGCGTCCCAGGCCCTCGGCCACCCGGTCCAGGAGGGGCCGGAACATGCGCCGGGTGACGGCGGGGGAGCGGCGGGGAAAGATGCCCACCACCAGGGGGTCGGCGGCGGCGCCGTTTTCCGTGCCGGTGCCAGCCGCGGCCGCCGGCAGGGCGAGCGCCAGGGCCAGGGCGAACAGGCCCCCGCCCGGGATACGCCACCGCGTCCGTTGAGGCTGGTTGTCCATGAGCCACGATATCGACCGGCGGGAATCCTTACTTTATATATGAGGGTAAGCCCGTTCGCCAGCCGGGCCCGGGGCGTGACCCCGGCAAGCGGCTAAAGGAAATCGCCGGATTTGCCGCCATTCAGGGGAAGCCCGGGAGGCCACGGCCCTTGTGAAGTGGTAAGGAACCTGGCGGAAGGTGCAGGCAAAGTTCATCAATCCCGTTCTCAGTGCCATGGTGGACGTGCTGTCCACCATGGCCCAGGTGGAGCCCACGCCGGGCCGGCCCCGGGTCAAGGGCGACGACCGGGCCCGGGGCGTGGTGAGCGCGGTCATCGGCATCGAGGGCGAGCGCACCCGGGGCTCGCTGGCCATCTCCTTTCCCGAGCCGGTCATCCGCGACATCGTCCGCCGCATGCTGGGCGAGGAGATGACGGAGCTCGACGACACCGCCCGCGATCTCACCGGCGAGATCTCCAACATGGTGCTGGGCAGCGCCAAGGCCGCCTACGCCGAGGCAGGCTACGATTTCGGCCTGACCCAGCCGCGGGTGTTCTCCGGTGAAAACCACGTCATCGACCACGGCCTGAACGGGCCCTGCATCCTGCTGCCGTTTGCCACCGAGGCCGGCGAGTTCTTCGTCGAGATCTGTTTCCGCGAATAGGCCCGGGCCCGCCTCACGCGCTATCATTGCCCTCCATCCGAGGACGAGGGACGGCCCA
>JALSIK010000075.1 GCA_026990045.1 Chromatiales bacterium
AGCTTCTCGCGACGTTTTTCAACAGCCTGTTAATATCCCTTGTACCTACCACCATTATTAAAGTTTACCTCGGGTACCGATTTGGTGCATCTAACCTCCCGATCCGTTCGCGCCTAAAATACTGATTCTAAACGACATAAATACGATAGCTTCCGGACTTCGCCTCGTGCTCACCCTCTCGAAAACAGAGAGGAATGGCGCTTTCAGAGAGAAATCCCGGGCAGGAGAGGGTGGATGGCCGGCTCTCGAAGTCCGCAGCTTTCCGCAGGAACCCCCGAGGATACAAAGCCTTCCCCAATGAAAAAGGCCAACCCGTCCGGGTTGGCCTTGTGGTGTTGGTGGAGGCGGCGGGAATCGAACCCGCGTCCGCGGAACCTCCGCCCTCGGTTCTACATGCTTAGCCGCGTCTTTGCATTTGACCGGGAGCTGCCCGACGGGCAGGGACCACTCCCGGCGAGTCCGGTTGGGGTTTTAACGCCGCCGCCCCGGACAGGCCTTGGCGCGAGCTTGTGAGGGATGACCCCCGGAACCCGGGATGCACAAGCACATGCCCGGTCGGAGGCTGGCCGTTACTCAGGCGGCCAGAGCGTAGTTGTCGTCGTTGGCAACTATCTGATTTGCAAGATTTTTTACGAGGCTCCTGCACCTCGGCATGCCCCTCGGGTTTCGCGATCCGCGTCGAATCCAGGTCGCCCCCGGGATACTCGTCCTGTTGGACCCCGCAAGTATAGCGCGGTTCCCGGCTGCCGGGGTGCCACCTCTGGCAAAATGGGGCCGGCGGGCGCCGGGCGCAAGGGCGTGCCCTGCGGGCCAGGCAAAAAGAAGGGGTGCAGGAGGCGCACCCCACGACCTGAAACGCTGGAAGGAAAAAGCGGAATCCTTCCGTGGCCCCGGCGCAGCTTGCGCCCGCGCGGCGCCGGGCGCGTCACGGTGTCGCGACGGATTCCACGGTTCATTGTCCACGGGCGGGGACGGGTGTCCATCGCAGCGATGGATTAGCCGCGAGGGTATACCCGCAACCGGTTAGTACGTTGAGGCTAGCGCATTCCCACGGCCGCCTCACTAAAATTCCATGACATCCGGGTCGTCAAGTATATAAGGTAAGGGACCGGGGTCCGGGTTCCCCGCGGGCCCCACCGGGCAGACGAGAGGAGAGCGCGTTGAAGATTCTCATTGCCGATGATCATGTACTGGTGCGGGAGGGCATGCGCCATTCGCTGGGCAGCCTGGATGGGCAGGTGGAATTTCTCGAAGCCGAGAACGCCAGCCAGGTGATGGAGGTGATGGAGTCCCATGGCGACCTGGACGTGGCCATCGTCGATCTCATCATGCCCGGGGCCAACGGTTTCGAGCTGCTCAACCGCGTGTGTGAAAAGTTCCCGGAAGTGCCGGTGGTGGTGATGTCGGCCTCCGAGGACCCGGAGCACATGCGCAAGGTCATCGACTACGGCGCCTCCGGCTACATTCCCAAGTCTTCCAGCCGCGAGGTGATGCTGAGTGCGGTCAAGCTGGTGTTGTCGGGCGGCGTGTACATCCCCCCGGCCATGCTGCAGCCGGCCTCCAACGGCGGTGATACCGGTTTCGGGCTGGGGGGCGAGCTGCTGGGCGGCAGCAAGCCCAAGATGAGCGTGCCGCCGGAGCTCACCGATCGGCAGCTGGACGTGCTGCTGCTGCTGGGGCAGGGCAAGTCCAACAAGGAAATCGCACGCGACCTGGGCCTGTCCGAGAACACGGTCAAGATCCACGTGACCGCCATCCTCAAGGTTCTCAACGTCTCCAATCGCACCCAGGCCGGTATCATTGCGCAGAATCTCGACCTGTCCGAGGTGGAACGGCGCAATTCTCACTGAAGCCGTCCGCGGGCGGCCGGGTGCCGGCGCGCCCGGGCCCGGGGTGCCGCGGCGTCCGGCCGAGGGGCGCTCCCAAGCATGAAATGAACAGGTGGCAGCCAGAAGGTTTCGTGCCGGACCGCGGCCGGTGCCGGCCGTGGAGGTGGCTGCTCGCGTGCGTGCTCCTGTGGGCGGGGCCGGCGACCGGGGGCGCCGCCGTACCGGTGGCGGTGGTGCTGAGCAAGGCGGGGGGAATCCACGCCCAGACGCTGGCCGGGCTGCGGCAGCGGTTGGCGGCGGCGGGGGCTCCGGTGCGGATCAAGGTGCTGGAACTGGACGAATCCGGTGCGCTGTCCCGCGCGACCCTCGCGCGCGGCCGGTTCCGGCTGCTGGTGGCGGTGGGCAGCCGTGCCACCCAGGCGGCCCTGGTCCACCGGCGGGAGGTCCCCGTGCTCAGCGTGCTCATGCCGGAGGTGGCGGTTCGTGCCCTGGCGGGCCTGCCGGAGCCGGGGGATGACGGCCGCTTCGCCGTGATCTACCTGGACCAGCCGCCGGACCGGCAGATGGCCTTCATCCGCCGCCTGCTGCCGCGGGCGCGCACGGTGGGGGTCCTGCTGGGGCGGCTGGGTCAGGGCAAGCGGCGCCTGCTGGCACAGGCGGCCCGCCGTCACGGCCTCGAGCTCAGGGCCGCCGTGGTGGAGGACCCGGCGCGGACCGCGGCGGTGATCCAGGACATGGTGGGTGGCAGCGACGTGGTCCTGGCGGTGTACGACCCCGTGGTGATCAACGCCCGCAGTGCCCGCTGGCTCCTGGTCTCCGCGTACCAGAAACAGGTACCGGTCATCGGGTTTTCCCGCGCGTTCGTGCGGGCAGGGGCTTTGGCCTCGCTCTATTCCTCGCCTAGACTGGTGGGCAGGCAGGCCGCCGAGCTCATCCTGGAAATGGCTGCTGCGGGCCGCTGGCGCATGCTCGGGCCCTATTATCCCCGGTATTTTTCCGTGGAATTCAACCGGCGCCTGGCCCGGGCGCTGCGCATCCGGCTCCCGGACGAGGAACAGCTCAGCCGGCAGATGGAGGGATTCGTTCCCGATGCGGTTCTTTGACCCGCACAACTGGGGCATCCAGCGCCGCGTCATGGTTCTGGCCATGGTGCCGCTGGTGACCATCTCGGTGCTGCTGGGCACCTACATGATCTCGGAACGGGTGCGCAATGCCTACGAGCACCTCGAGGAGCGCGGCAAGCTGCTGGCGGCGCACCTCGCCCCGGCAGCCGAGTTTCCCCTCTTTTCCAACAACACCCAGATGCTGCGCAACCTGGCCCTGAGCGTGGCCAAGGACCCTGACGTGCTCCGGGTCCGCATCCTCGACGAGTCGCGCCGCCAGCTCATCGAGGTGCGCAACCCGGCCCTGGCGGAAGAGGACGGGGGCGTTTCCCTGGAGGGGGAGATCCTCACCTTCGAGCATCCCATCGGGGAGATGGGACTGTCGGTGCTGGACTACGAGAGCGAGATCGTGGGGGTGGAGAAGCTGCCGGAGACGGAGGTGCCCAAGGTCCTGGGCTGGGTGGCGGTGGACATCTCCAACGCCTCCCTCAAGGCCCGCGAAGCCGAGATCATCATCAACGGCGTGCTGCTCATCGGCGTGGGCCTGTTCCTGAGCGCCTTTCTCGCCTTGCGCATCGGCGAGAGCGTGGTGGAACCCATCCTGCGCCTGGTGGAGACGGTGGTGCGCCTGCGCAACGGCGAGCTGGATGCCCGCGTCGAGGCCCGTTCCGGCGGCGAGATCGGGTTGCTGGAGGAGTGGATCAATGCCATGGCCTTCCGCATGCAGGCGGCCCAGCAGGCCCTCCAGTACAAGGTCAACGACGCCACCCGCGAGTTGCGCCAGACCGTGCGCACCCTGGAGGCGCGCAACGCGGAACTGGAGCGTGCGCGCCGCGAGGCGGAGGAGGCCGGGCGGGTGAAGGCGGAGTTCCTGGCCAACATGAGCCACGAGATCCGCACCCCGCTCAACGCCGTCATCGGCTACACCCGGCTGCTGCAGGATACGCCGCTGTCGCGGGAACAGCGCGACTACACCCGCACCATTTCGCAGTCCGCCTCGCTGCTGCTGTTCGTCATCGACGACGTGCTCAACTTCTCCCGCCTGGAATCGGGGCGCATCGAGCTGGAGCACATTTCGTTCGATCTCTACGGCTGCATGGAAGACGTCGTGAGCATGTTCAGCCCGGCGGCCCACGAGAAGAAGCTGGAGATGGTGCTGTTCGTGCACTCCGAGGTTCCGTCCCGGGTGTTCGGGGACCCCGCGCGGCTGAGCCAGATCACCGCCAACTTCGTCAACAATGCCATCAAGTTCACGGAACGGGGCAGCATTGCGGTCCAGGTCACGCTGGAGCGGGAGGAGGGGGAACGGGCCTTCGTGCGGTTTGCGGTGACCGATACCGGGATCGGGCTTGACAAGGACAAGCAGGCCCGCCTGTTCGAGCCGTTCGCACAGGCCGACAGTTCCATCACCCGCCGCTTCGGCGGGACCGGGCTGGGGCTGTCCATCTGCAAGCGGCTGGTGGACATGATGGGTGGCGAAGTGGGCGTGGAGAGCGAGCCGGGCAAGGGGGCCACGTTCTGGGCCACGGTGCCGCTGGAGCCGGACCCGGCCCCGGCCCGCCGGCCGGCGGGGGAACTGATGGGTCTCAGCGTGCTGGTGTGCGAGCCGCATCCGTTGGCCCGGCGCGCGGTACGCAACGCCCTCCTGGGCATGTCGGCCGCGGTGTACACCGCCGCCGACCTGGATGCGGCCCTGACCATGCTGGAGGCGGCGCGCAAGCGCGGCGAAGCCCACGACGTGCTGGCCCTGGGGCTGGCGCCGGTGGACTCCGCCGGCGAGGCCCTGGAGGCGGTGGTGGCGCGGGTGCGCGCGGCCTGGGAGGGGCCGTTGCTGCTGCTGCTCAGTGCAAATCCTCGGTCGCTGCCTGCGGCGGTGGAGGCCGACGAGCACATCTGCGTGTTGAGCAAGCCGGCCCGGCGCGATGCATTGTACCGCGTGGTGGGCCGCCTCCTGGGCCGTGAGCCGGCCGGCGGGGAGGAGCGGCAGCCGGTGGCGCTCAACACGGGATTCAGCGGCCTGCGGGTGCTGGCGGCCGAGGATAACGATTTCAACCGCTCGCTCATCGACACCTACCTGCGCAAGCTGGGGGTGGAACCGGTGCTGGCCGAGAACGGGCTCGAGGCGGTGGCGCGGGCCCGGGAGCAGGAATTCGACATCGTGTTCCTGGACATCCACATGCCGGAGCTGGACGGCATCCAGGCGGCGGCCCGCATCCGTGCACTTTCGCCCCGGTACGCCGAGGTGCCCATCG
>JALSIK010000076.1 GCA_026990045.1 Chromatiales bacterium
CGGCACTGGGCGGGGGCTGGGTCCAGCAGGTGATGGGGCGGGGATGGGGGCTGGTACTGGGTCCGTTGCTCATCCTGCTCGGGCTCGTATGGCCGGGCTGGTTGCGCCTGCGCCTGCCGTGGCGCGGGATGCGGGCCTGGAAGGCGGCGGGATTCTGGGGGGCCTTCGCCCTCGGGGTGCCGTTTTCGGTCGCCGTGTGCCCGTTCTGTACCCCGGCGTTGCTGGTGGCGCTCACCGCGAGCGCAGCCGTGGGATCGCCGGCCTACGGCGCGGCCCTGTTGCTTGCCTTCGCGCTGGGGCGTAGCATTCCCATCATGATCGGGGCCTGGAGCATGGGCTGGCTGGAATCGCTCCAGGTGCTGTCCCGTCACCAGCGGCTCCTCGAGGTGGCGGCGGGGCTGGTCCTTGTCGTTACGGGGCTGTACCTGCTCAACGAGTACTTTTTCATCGTCGGCTATTGAACGGGGAGCGGTATCCATGAACGGGCGCTGGTATCGCATCAGCGAGGTGAGCGAGGAGCTGGGGCTCAGCGCCGATACCCTGCGCTACTACGAGAAGATCGGCCTCCTGCCCCAGGTGGCGCGGACCGCCTCGGGCATCCGCCGCTACAGCGAGAAGGACCTTTCGCGCCTGCGCTTCATCCAGCGCGCGCAGAAAATGAATTTCTCGCTGGCCGAGATCGGCCAGCTCCTGGAGATGCGCGAGGATCCCCGGCACGTCCGTGACGAGGTGCGCCAGCTCACGGCGCGGAAGCTGGCCGATATCCAGTCCCACCTCGAAGAACTGGGCCGCCTGCGTGACGAGTTGACCCTGTTGCTCAACCTGTGCCGGGGCACGGCCGACGGTTGCCCCATCATTGAATCCATGGATGGCGGGGACGTACCGGTGCGGCAATGATGCAGCACCTGGCACGGGCCGCCGGTGACGAGCGCGCCGCGGGCGGAACCGGGTCCCACGCGCGGGGCAGGGCGATCACCGTCATCGGTGCCGGGCCGGCCGGGCTGGCCGCGGCCATCACGCTGGCCCGTGCCGGGCGGCGGGTGGTGGTGCACGAGGCCCGGCCCACGGTGGGCGCACGGTTCCGGCGGGATTTCCAGGGGATCGAGAACTGGAGCGAAAAGAACGATGCCCTCGAGTCGCTGCGGGCCCTGGGGATCGAAACCGGGTTTGCGTGCCTGCCGGGCCGGCGGGGGTGGGCCTACGACGCCTGGGGCGAGGCCTACCCCATTCGCAGCCGGCGGCCCCTGTTCTACCTGGTCGAGCGGGGTCCCGGCCCCGGTTCCCTGGACTCGGCGCTGCTGGCCCAGGCCCGGTCGCTGGGGGTGGAGGTGCATTTCAATTCCCGCGTGGATCCCGACGGGGCCGCCTGTATCGATGCTACCGGCCCGCGCTTGGCCCATGCCATCGCGGTGGGCTATCACTTCGAAACCCGCCTGCCCGACGGTTTCCACGTCATCTGCGACGATGCGGTGGCGCCCAAGGGATATGCCTACCTGCTGGTGTGGAACGGGCGCGGGACGCTCAAGACCTGCATGTTCGAGGACTTCGGCCGGGCCAACCTCTACGTTGAACGCGCGGTGGAGGCCTTCCGGCGGCTGGTCGGGCTGGACATGGAGAATCCGCGGCGTCACGGCGGCATCGGCCAGTTCGCCCTGCCTCCCAGGGGCCGGCAGGGCCGGCGCCTGCTGGTGGGAGAACGGGCCGGGTTCCAGGACCTGTTGTGGGGCTTCGGCATTCGCTATGCCATCGTCTCGGGCGTGCTGGCGGCCCGCAGCCTGCTGGGGGAGGGAGATTACATCGCCGAAAGCAGGGGGGCGTTGCTGGGATCCATGCGGGCGGCGGTGGTGAACCGTGCCATCTATGCGCACCTGGGCAACCGCGGCTACCGCTGGGCCCTGCGCCGGGTGTCGCAGTCGCTGAGCCTGTGCGAGGCGCTGCGGCGATGGTACCGTCCCTCGCCCCTCACTTGGCTGTTGTGGCCCTGGGCGCGCCGGTGGCTGCAGCAGGGCGACGGGGACGGGCGGCCGTTTCCCGGATGAGACGGGGCATGGCTCCCATCGCCGTGCTGGCTGCCCTGTTGCTGGCGGCCACGGTCCCCGCGGGAGCCGGGCCCCGGCCGCCCGAGGGATGGGACTACCTGGCGGTCAGCCGCATTCCCTGGCGCCGCTTCGGCGATGCGGCCCTTGCCGAGGCACGCCGTCTCAACCGGCCCCTGTTCGTCCTGGTCTTCGCCAACTGGTGCCACTGGTGCCACAAGTACGAGACCGAAACACTGGAGACCGATGCCATCCGCGCCCTGCTTTCCAGCCGCTACGTGCCGGTGGCGGTGGATTACGACCGGGCCCCGGAAGCGGCCAGGCGGCTGGGCGCCCGGCTGGTGCCCACCAGTATCGTCCTGGCCCCCGACGGCCGGCGCCTGCTGCGCTTCTACGGTGTCATCGGCCCGCGGGAGCTGGCCGAGGTGCTCAACCGGACCGCGGAACGCTGGGCCCGGGGCGAGATCCCGGGGGAGGAATTCGGCGACGAGCGCACCTGTTGCCCGCTGGACGACGCCCCCCGGCCGGGAAACGACTGACATGATACCGGACCAGTATGTCTGGCTGGCCTGGTCGGGGGCCTTTCTCGTACCCTGGCTGGTCATCTACCTGGCCTTTCCGGCCCAGCGGCGGGCCATGCTCTGGGCCAGCCTCTACACGACACCCTTCGGCCTGACGGAGCCCCTGTTCGTGCCGGAATACTGGGCCCCGCCGAGCCTGTTCGACCTGGCATTGACCACCGGCTTCGACATCGAGAGCCTGATCTTCTGTTTCGGCATCGGCGGGACCGGCTCGGTGCTGTACAACCTGGTGACGAGGCGGGCACCGGAACCCGTGCCCGAATCCGAGCGGCGGCGTCCGTTGCACCGCCATCACTACAAGGCCCTGGCGGCCCCGTTCGTGGCCTTCCCGCTCCTGTACTGGCTGCCCTGGAATCCCATCTACCCGGCCATCGCCGCGCTGTTCGTGGGCGCAGTGGCCAACGTGCTGTGCCGTCCCGACCTCAAGGCCAAGACCTGGATGGGAGGGGTGCTGTTCCTGGGGTACTACAGCCTGTTCCTGGCGGGGCTCCAATGGAGCGCGCCGGGATACATCGAGCGCGTGTGGAACCTGGAGGCCCTGAGCGGTGTCCGCCTGGGATTCATGCCCCTGGAGGAACTGCTGTTCGCCGTCGGGTTCGGGACCTACTGGGCCGGCGTGTACGAACATTTCACCTGGCGCCGGTAAGGCTGATGCTGGCTTTCGTGCTGCGGGAAATGCGATACCACGGGGGGCGGACCGCGTTCTCCCTCCTCGCCGTGGGTGCCGCCGTGGCCCTGGTGCTGGTGCTGGAGGGGTTCCAGCAGGGGCTGCTGGAACAGATGCGGCGCGTGGTGTTGGCGCGGGGCGGCGATCTCATCGTGGCCCAGGCGGGGGTGGAGAACTTTCTCGCCAGCCGCTCCAGCATTCCCCAGCTTTCCCGGCAGCGGATCGAATCGGTGGAGGGCGTCGCGCGGGTGCACCCGCTGGTGCTGGTGCCCGTGATCTACGAGCGCCACGGCCGCAAGACCCCCATATTCCTCCTCGTCTATGATACCGCCGGCGGCCCCGGGAAGATGGCGCGGGGCGGCCCCATCGCCGGGCCCCGCGAGGTGGTGGTGGACGAGTCGCTGGCCCGCATGCATGGCCTGGACGTGGGGGACCCGTTCGTGGTGTCCGACTTCGCCTTCCGCATCGCGGGGATCACCCGGGGGGCGGCCGCCATGTTCACGCCCTTCGTCTTCGTGCGCTATGATGACCTGCTGGATTTCTATCTCGAGTCGGACGTGGCGGGAGACATGCTCTCCATGCCGCTGGTGGGGTTCTTCCTGGTCGAGACCGTGCCCGGCGGGGACCGGGCGCGGATCCGCCGGGCGCTGGAACGGGCCGATCCCGCCATCGATGTGTTCGAGCCGCTGGAACTGGCGGGACGGGACGTGCAACTGGGGCAGACGTTGTTCGGGCCCGTGATGCAGGCCCTGCTGGCGGTGAGCTATGTCATCTGCCTGCTGCTCATCGGCCTCATCATGTTTGCCGTGATCCAGCGCCGCGCCCGTGCCCTGGGCATGCTCAAGGTGCTGGGTTTCTCCAGCACCCACCTGGTGCAGGGCGTCATCCTGGAATCACTGCTGACGGTGGCGCTGGCGCTGCCCGTGGCCTGGGTCCTGGCCTGGGGCACGGCGGCCGTGATCGAGGCCACGGCGCCGCTGTACCTGCTGGTGGTCTCGGAACCCGCCATCCTGGCGCGGGCCGGCGCGGTGACGCTGATTCTCGCGGTGCTCGGGGCACTGGTGCCCGTGCGCATGGTGACGCGGCTGGAGCCCGCCCTGGCCTGCCGGGTGTGAGATGCTGACCTGGGCCTGGCGCAGCCTGATCACCACCCCCCTGCGGACGCTGGCCGCGGCCGGCGGGGTCGCGGTGGCCATGCTGCTGGTGGTGTTCTTCCAGGCCGTGTTCCAGGGCGAAGCCGAGCGCATCGTGGCCTATCCCGCCCATGCCGGGGCCGACGTGTGGGTCATGCAGAAGGGGGTGTCCAACATGCACATGGCCAGTTCGCTGCTGTGGGACTCCAAGGAGATCCGGGTGGCCGCGGTGGACGGGGTGGCCGATGCGGTGGGGATCCTCTACCTCAATGCCATCGTCCGCGCCGGGGACCGCAACTGGTTCTCGTACATCGTGGGCATCGGACCGGGTGCGTCCTTCGGCGGCCCCTGGCGCATGCGGGAGGGACGGTCCCTGCCGGACGCGGGCGAGGCGGTGATCCCCTGGCACGTGGCGCGGATGAGCGGGATCGGGATGGGGGACGAAATCGAAATCCTGGACCGCCGCCTGCGCGTGGTGGGGCTCTCGGACGAGACGTTCTCCATGGCCAACTCCATCACCTTCGTTTCACGCCGTGACCTGGGCGAGCTGATGAACGCGGAGAGTTCCGTCAGCTACGTCCTGGTCCGGGTCCGCCCCGGCACGCCGCCGGCGGCGGTGGCGCGGCGCATCCGCGAGGAAGTGGAGAAGGTCAACGCCCTGACCACGGACCGTTTCATCGAGCGGGACCGGGAAATGGCCATG
>JALSIK010000077.1 GCA_026990045.1 Chromatiales bacterium
CCGCTGGGGTGGAAGACCAGTGCATCCAGACCATCGCCGAGGTGAGCCCCACCAAGTGGCACCTGGCCCACGTCTCCTGGTTCTTCGAGACCTTTCTCCTCGGCCCGTACCTCGAGGGCTACCGCGAGTTCCACCCCCGCTTCGGCTACCTGTTCAATTCCTATTATTACCAGGTGGGACAGATGCACCCGCGCCCCCGGCGCGGGCTCCTGTCACGCCCCACGGTGGCCGAGATCCTGGCCTACCGGCACCACGTGGATGCGCACATGCACGAGCTGCTGGCCCGGCCGGACCACCCGGAGCGGGCGGAGATCCTGCGCCGGTGCGAGGTGGGCCTGCACCACGAGCAGCAGCACCAGGAACTCATCCTCACCGACATCAAGCACGTGCTGGGCAGCAATCCCCTGTACCCGGCCTACGACGAGGGTCTCCCGCGCCGCCGCGGGACGGTGCCTCCCCTCCAGTGGCGCGAGTACGAAGGCGGCGAGGTGGAGCTGGGGGCGCAGGGGGAAGGGTTCGCCTACGACAACGAGCGGCCGCGCCACCCCGTGCTGTTGCGCCCTTTCGCCCTGGCCTCGCGGCCGGTGACCAACGGCGAGTACCTGGCCTTCATGGAGGACGGCGGCTATACCACGCCCGACCACTGGCTGGCCGACGGCTGGGCCGCCATCCAGCGCGAGGGCTGGCAGGCGCCGCTGTACTGGGAACGGGTGGACGGGGCCTGGCACGAGTACACCCTGGGCGGACTGCGGGCGCTGGACCTGGACGCGCCGGTGGCGCACCTGAGCTACTACGAGGCCGATGCCTTCGCCCGCTGGGCCGGCGCCCGCCTGCCGGCGGAGGCCGAATGGGAACATGCCGCAACACCGCTGCCGGTGGCGGGCAACCTCGCGGGCAGCGGCTTCCTGCAGCCCATGCCGCCGGGCGACCGTGACGGCCAGGCTGGCCTCCTCCAGATCTGGGGTGACGTGTGGGAGTGGACCGCCAGTCCCTATGCCCCGTACCCGGGCTTCCGCCCCCTGGCCGGCGCGCTCGGGGAGTACAACGGCAAGTTCATGTGCGCCCAGTTCGTCCTGCGCGGCGGGTCCTGCGCCACGCCCGACGATCACATCCGGCCCACCTACCGCAACTTTTTCTACCCGCACGACCGCTGGCAGTTCAGCGGCCTGCGCCTGGCCCGGGACCTGACATGACCCTTCATACCGCCCAAGGCATCCGCTTCTACGATCACGAACCGGCGACGGAAGACTTCCTCGGCGCCGTGCTGGCGGGGCTGCGCCGCCGGCCCCGGTCCATCCCGCCCAAGTTCTTCTACGACGCCGAGGGCTCGCGGCTGTTCGACCGCATCTGCGAGACGCCGGAATACTATCCCACCCGTACCGAGATGCAGATCATGCGCCGTCACGCGGCAGACATCGCCCGCCACCTGGGGGACGAGTGCCTGCTGGTGGAGCCCGGCAGCGGCAGCAGCGAGAAGGTGCGCCTGCTGCTGGAGGCCCTGCGGCCGCACGCCTACCTGCCCATGGACATCTCGCGCGATCACCTGCTGGCGGCGGCAAAACGGCTGGCCGACGAGTACCCGTGGCTGGAGATCCATGCCGCGTGCGTCGATTTCACCCACCCGCTGGCGTTGCCGTACCACCCGGACGGCGTGCGCGCGGTGGCCTTCTTCCCCGGATCCAGCATCGGCAACTTCGAGCCCGGCGACGCCGTGCGCTTCCTGGGCAACATCCGCCGCATGGTGGGCGAGGGCGGCGGCCTGCTCATCGGCGTGGACCTGAAGAAGGATCCCGTGCTGCTGGAATCGGCCTACAACGACGCCGCCGGGGTCACCGCCGCGTTCAACCTCAACCTGCTGCACCGCATCAACCGGGAGCTGGAGGCCGACTTCGATGCCGGTGCCTTCCGCCACGAGGCCCGCTACGATGCGGACCGGGGCCGGGTGGAGATGCACCTGGTGAGCGAGTGCGCGCAGGCGGTGACGGTGGCGGGCGAGCGCTTCGACTTCGCCCCGGGCGAATCCATCCATACCGAGAACTCCTACAAGTACCGGGTGGAGGAATTCCAGGCCCTGGCGGAGCAGGCGGGATTCCGTCCCGAGGCGGTGTGGACCGATGCGGCCGGCCTGTTCAGCGTGCACTACCTGGCGGCATGAACCGGCCGTTGTGGAAACCCCGCCACGGTAAACCTGAATGTTGCACAATTTCCCACCCTGCGGGGTGGATGGCTCAGGGGGAAATTCGTCCGGGCGGGAAAAACCCGTGGTTCCCGGGGGAGAGGGAACCGTCTTTTCGCCCGTCGCGGCGGCCGGCGCCGGGGCCGGTTTTTCCCCCACGTCACGGCCAACGAGCGTGTTGCCGGATGTCACCCCGGGTGACATCCAGCGCCCGCCCGGGCCGGGGGGCGGCACCTTGCCGTCGAGGCACGAAAGCACGATGCCTTGCGAATTTTATGCAACTGCCAGGTAAAGAAGAAAAGGACGCAAAATTTCCACGGGTTTGCCGTGGATGAGCGAAACCCGTGACCAGGGGGTGAAGCCGGGCGTAAAAAAGGCGGGCCGGGCGGCCCGCCTCAACGAGTGGAGTCGCTTTATGCCCGGCAGCAGGAGGAGGAAACCGCCCGTCCAGGCACACGGGTAAGGCTGCAGCTTCCGTGCCAGTTGCCCCCCTTGCCGGGGCGGGATAGATTATCCATTGCGCAACAGGATCTTGCCCTATCCACGCCGCAAGGGTGCGGGCGGGGGGCGCCGGAAAACCGTTGCCGCCTTGCAGATTCCCACTGCCCATGATTCAGGATGCACCGTTTGCCAGCGCCCCGGGGCCGTTCGACGTAGCGGCCCTGCCGCGCATCGTCTTCGGCGCCGGCCGCATCGGTGAACTGGCCGGGCTGGTGGCGCCCCTGGGCCGCCGCGTGCTGCTGGTGACGGGGGCCCGTTCCTTCCGTGCCGGACCCCACTGGGCCCCGCTGGTGGATGCCCTGAAGCAGAACGGGGCATTGTGGGACTTCACCGTGACGGGGGAACCGTCGCCGGATCTGGTGGACGAGGCGGTGGCGGCCTTCCGTCCCCATGGCATCGAGGTGGTGGTGGCCGTGGGCGGCGGCAGCGTGCTGGACGCGGGCAAGGCCATCGCCGGGCTGCTGCCCTTCGGCAACCCGGTGCTGGACCACCTGGAGGGAGTGGGCCGCGGCGTGCCCTACACCGGCCCGGCGCTGCCGTTCGTGGCCGTGCCCACCACCGCCGGCACCGGTTCCGAGGCGACCAAGAACGCCGTGCTCAGCCGCCGGGGCCGGGACGGTTTCAAGAAGTCCTTCCGCCACGACACCCTGGTGCCGCGGGTGGCGCTGGTGGACCCGGAGCTGCTGGCCGGCTGCCCGCCGGAGCAGATGGCCGCCAACGGCATGGATGCCCTGACCCAGTTGCTGGAGTCCTTCGTCTCCACCCGCGCCAGTGCCTTCACCGACGCCCTGGCGCGGGACGGGCTGGCCCGCGTGGCACGGGGGTTCGAGGCCGCCTGGCGGGGCGGCGACGGAGACGGCGCCCGTGCCGGGCGGGCGGCCATGGCCTACGGCGCCCTGCTGTCGGGCATCACCCTGGCCCAGGCGGGCCTGGGGTCGGTCCACGGCATCGCCTCGCCGCTGGGGGCCTTTTTCCCCGTGCCCCACGGGGTGGCCTGCGGCACCCTGGTGGCCGAGGCCACCCGGGTCAACATCGCCGCCCTGCGGGAACGCATGCCCGAGGCTCCCGCCCTGGCGCGCTACGCCGAGGCCGGCCGCATCCTCACCGGGCGGCCGGCGCTGGACCGTGACGGCGCCCTCGCCGCGCTGGTGGACCACCTGGCCGCCTGGGCCGAGCACATGGACATGCCGCGCCTGGGCCGTTATGGCATTACGGAGGCCGACGTTCCCCGCATCGTGGCCGATTCCCGCGGCAACAGCATGAAAACCAACCCGGTGGAGCTGGCGGACGACGAAATCGCGGGCATCGTCGCCGCCCGCCTGTAGGCGCCGTCCGGCAGGTCCGCGGCGCCATGGTTCCCGGCCCCCGTTCTCCGGCCCCGGACCGGCGCCAGCGGCAACGGCGGCATCCCGGCCTGCGGGCTGCGTTCATGGCCCTGGTGCGGGGACGCCGGCGGGGCGAGCGCCGGGCCGGGGCAGCAGGGGAGGGCTACGTGGACCGGCACGGGCCCTGGCCGCTGGTGGCGGCCCTGGGGGTGGTACTGCTGTCGGTGGCGGATGCCTTTCTCACCGGCATCCTGGTGAGCCACGGGGCGCGCGAACTCAACCCGCTCATGGCCTGGCTCCTGGATGCGGGGTTCGGCGTGTTTTTCGCAGTCAAGTTCGTGCTCACCGCGTTCTGCGTGGTGGTCCTGGTCCTGCACCTGCGCTTCCGGGTCCTGGGCCCGCTCACTTCCTATCATGCCGTGGCGGCCCTGCTCCTGGCCTATGCCATCCTGTTCTTCTACGAGCTGGGACTCGTGCACCGCATC
Source organism: Chromatiales bacterium (assembly GCA_026990045.1). GTDB lineage: Bacteria > Pseudomonadota > Gammaproteobacteria > CAMYNG01 > CAMYNG01 > JALUTW01. The sequence goes on from JALSIK010000077.1 coordinate 4,488, forward strand.
GGCCTGCGCCTGCCCTTCTGGTCCTGAAGCGCGCGCGCCGGGGCCCGGCAAAGGAAAGGGGCCCCGCGGGGCCCCTCGTGAAAAGCCGATGGCATCCCTTCAATCGTCGTCTTCTTCCTCGTCGTCGTCCTCGCCGCGGTGCTCGTGGTTGCGGTGTTTCTTCTTTCTTGCCCGGTAGTCGAGGAACTCGGCGATGGCGGCCGCATCGTAGTCACCCAGCAGTTCGCGCAGGAACTGCATCTCCGGCACATCCTGGATGGCACGGAGGATGGCCTCCTGGCCCTCGCCCACGATGCTGCCGGCCGAACCGCCGCCGGTGCCCTGCTTGCCATGGCAGGCGGCGCAGTACTTCTTGTACTTTTTCTTGCCTTCCTTGCGCAGCTTCTTCTCCCGCTTGTCCGGGATGCCGCGGTTGAGCCACCTGGAGATGGCCGCGATCTGTTCGGGCGTCAGGCCGGCCAGTTCGCCCATGCCGCCCTCGTTCTCCAGGATAGCCTCCATGATATCGGCCGGGGTCGCGCCGATCACCGATTCGCCGCTGCTCCCCCCCAGGCCGTTGCCGCCGTGGCAACGGGCACAGTTCTCGGCGTAGAGCCGGGCACCGTCACGGTCGACGGGA
>JALSIK010000078.1 GCA_026990045.1 Chromatiales bacterium
CGCCACCCTCGACCAGTCCTTGACCGGCTGCACTGCCCGGTCGAGGCTGAAATCGGGGTACGCCTCGCGCATGGCCCGTTCCAGCGTCTGGTACAGGTCCGGGTTCCGGCGGGCCTGTTCCTGGTACAGGCGGGTCTGCTCCACGCACATCTCCTGCTGTGCCCGGAGCAGGCGGCGCCGTGAGGCATGGTCTTCCCGCAACGTGACGTGCAGGGCCGGGATGGGACCGGTCTCCGGCACATAGCCGCCCTCCGGCATGTTGCCGGCCACGAGCGAGGCGGGCACGGCGCCCGCCAGGCACGCCGCCACGATCCGCCGCCTGCCCTGGTACCCGGCCATGCGCCCGCCCCTAGATGCGCCCGCCCGACAGCTCGCCGGCGAGACCGACGAAATCGGCCACGCCGCGCGTGGCCCAGGCGGCGATGCGCTCGCGGTCGGCGGGCAGCAGGTGGACGTCCCAGTAGGGGTTGTACAGGGACCCGAACTCGTCCTGGGAATCGGTGGCGCCCCAGCGCCCCGGCACCCGCTTGACCGGCCGGCGGAAAAACACCTCGCCCTTGGCGATGGCGGCGAGCTGGGCGCCGCCGTCGCCTACCTTGGACTCGGCGAAGTCGTCGGCCACGCGGAACATGCCGGTGCCCATGCCGTTGCGGCTCTCCCCCGCCTTGGCCGGGGAACCGATGCCCTTGACCTTGGTGGAGGTGCGCACCGCCCGGTGGTCCACCCGCACCTCCACCACCAGGGGCAGGCGGGGGTCCTGGACACCGGCGTCGGCGATGTCGCGGTAGCTCCTGACGCCGTCATAGTTGGCGTCCAGGATGTCCTTTTCCATCTCGGCCAGGCGCTCGGCCCGCGCGTTGCGCGACCACGGCGGGCAGCCGCTGCGGAAAAACCAGAACCCGCCATCCTCGTCGTCCTCGTTGCAGCTTTCGATGTCCTGCCCGGTGGTGCTCACCAGGGCCGCGCCCCAGCCCACCGGCAGCTCCTCGCGGCAGGTGGTGAGGCGCCAGCGCCTGATACATTTCCATCTCAAGTGGACGGACAGGGTGTCCTTGCCCTTCCACTGCCAGTCGAGGTTGCTGCCGGAGCGCTGGCGGCGGTTGCCGTACCAGTCGTCATCGTCGGCGTCATTGGACTTCGCCTTGCGCATGAGGCGGGTCTCGCCGGCCTTGACCAGCTCCACCTTGATGATGCCCACGTCGAGCATGCGCTCGCTCCAGCCCCGGTCGCGGGTGAAGCGGTCGCGCGAGCGGGTGATGACGTCGGCCTTGCGGACGAGGCCGTCGTCATCGTCGTAGTTCTTCGTGAAGCGGTACCAGTCGGCCGTGTTCTTGGCCAGGAACCCTGCCCCCAGATAGGTCAGCCGGTAACGGGCGTCGTTGCGCTCCACCACCTTGCGCACGATTTCCTGGGTCGAGGCCCCGGTGGCCACGTGCACCGACTGCTGGGCGAACCGCAGCACGTCGAGCAGGCCGTCGAGCACGTTCACCGCCACCTCGGCCACCTGGCGCACGAGCTCGTTGAGCTCGATGGACGCGTTGTAGAACGCCTGCGTGAACGGGCGCACCGGCGGGATCCACCCCAGCACGTAGTTGAGGTTGCGGGCCGCGGTGCGCAGGTAGCGCGACCAGGACACGAGGCTCACCACCTGGGCGATGGAGACCTGGTTGGCCACCATGGCGCGGTTCATGTAGGCCTGGAAGTTGAGGCCGCGGGCCTGCCACACCAGTCCGCTGTACACCGCCGCGTCGGCGGTGTTGGTCAGGCGCATCTTTTCCGAGGTCACCTGGCCGGTGTTGAACAACGCCAGTGTGAGGATGGCGGTGAACATCATGGCCGCCAGTCCCAGGGGCAGGGACTGGCCGCGCTGGCGCGCCGGCCGCGCGGAAATGCGGATCGATGACATGGGTGCTCCCCCCTACCAGACCTTGCGCCGTGCGGGCGGCGCCAGAGGCGCGCCCCGGGCACGTGCCGGGGCACGCACCCGGGGACGCGGTGTCGCCTTACTGGGTGTTGCCGTTGTAGGCGCCCAGGCCGGTCTGCTTGGTGGCCTGGTTCTGAGCCCCGGTGGCATCGGTCTGGGCCTGAGTGATCTGCGTGCTCGCATCCTGGCCGGACAGCTCGGTGGCCATGCCGGCGACCTGGTCGCGGGCCACGTCACCGAAGGCGGTGAAGACGCCGATGGCGGCGATGGCGATGAGGGCCACGATGATGATGTACTCGGTCATGCCCTGGCCGAGCACGCGACGCAGGCGGCGGGAAAGGATCTTGCGGGACATGGGCTCTACCTCCCTAGCAGGTTGTCGTCAATCCAAGCTCGCATCGCCCATGACCGGCACTGCTTCTGCGGCAGTACCGGCGGGCGTTGCATCCAGCTCTTCGGCAGTCCTGCTGCCCCGGGGGGTAGGGCCAGTGACTTTGCGAACCGCTCGCGGCGGCGTGCCTTTTTCGGAGCCACTCAAGTCGGGGACATGGGCATCGGCACGCCGAGTACTCATGTGAGTCCCTTCGCAACCGGCCCGTTCGCGGTGGAACGAACCAGTACGTGGCGCAGAGTCTAGGAACGGCTCCGGCGCGAGGTCAAGTCAAAATTTCGTGAACGCGTTTGCGTAACGGAAGTTTCGGCGCGAGCGTTCAATAGTTATTGAACGCGACTGTCCCGTTTGTTTTCACGGACACCGGCAACGAAGGATGAGCGCCAACGACGAAGTGAGCCATGCAATCCGATGAAACCGATGCACAGGGTTCACCGGATGGCAGAACGCCGCGCACCGCTTTTGCGCGCGCACATCTTCCATTAGGCGTCGAATACATGACGCGGAGGGTTCCGGATCCAGGGGATTCCCCGGGTTGACTTGGTAGATCTACCAATACGAATTAGGGTTTTCCCCAATTGACAGGAACGCCTTTGTATGATTGGAACCTGCGACAGGTGGCAACGATCGCCGGAATTCCGGCGCATTGCACCATTCATGCGCACACGGGACTCGGCGCGACGGAAGCGGCTCAGTGAAACCATCGGGTGACGCGCGTCACACGAATCCGCGTCCCCGCAGCCGCGCGAGGGGATGCGCGGCCCCTTTTTGCCGCCGGCACGCGGGGCGGGCGATTCCCGCGGCGGCAGTCAGCGGGACACGCGCTTGAGAAATTCCTGCAGGGTGTGCCAGGACTGGCGGTCGGCCTCGGGATCGTAGGCCAGCGGCAGGTTGAAGCGCTTGCCGTAGACGTCGGCCTCTGGATTGGTGAACGAGTGTTTGGCCCCGGCATAGGTGATGATGGTGAAATCGGCACCGGCGGCCTTCATCTCCCGCTTGAAGGCCTCGATGTGCTCCGGCTTGACGAAGGGATCGTCACCGCCGTTGAAGACGATGACGGCGGCCTTGACCGCGCCGGGGCGCGCCGGGTGCGCCGTCACCAGGCTGCCGTGAAAGCTGGCCACGCCGCGCAGGTCCACGCCGCGGCGCGCCATCTCCAGCACCACCCCGCCGCCGAAGCAGTACCCGATGGCGGCGATGCGCTGCGGGTCCACCGTGGGATGCGCCCGCAGCACCTTCAACGCGGCGCGGAAGCGCTGCTCGGCCACGTCCCAGTTGCGCGTGACCTCGGCGGCGAAGGCCGCGGCATTGTCGGGATGGGCGGCCTGGCGGCCGCCGCCGTACATGTCCACCGCCAGCGCGGTGTAACCCAGTGCCGCCAGCATGCGCGCGCGGCGCCGGGCGTACTCGTTGTGGCCCCACCATTCGTGCACCACCAGGACGCCGGGTCGCCTGCCCCGGTGATCGCGGTCCAGGGCCAGGTAGCCGTGCATCTCCACACCGCCGTCGCGGTAGCGCACCACTTCGCCCACCACCTCGGCTCCGGCGGTGGAGGTCAGCATCATCAAGACGGTGAGCAGCAAAAAGCGTTTCATGGGCATCCTCCCCGGTCGGGCCGCCTCCGGCCCCGTGATTGAACCCGATCATTGCATAAATTCCCTCCCCGTGGGATGAAGGGGTCAGGGTGGGGAGGGTTGCAGGAGCAGGAAAAACCCGTGTTCCGATCCCCTCACCCTGACCCTCTCCCGGCGGGAGAGGGGACCGTCTTTTGGCCCGCCGCGGGGGCCGGTGCCGGGGCCGGTTTTTCCGCCCTCTCCCCCGCATCGCGTGGGCCGGGGCCCCGGCACCTGCCGTCGAGGCACGAAAGCACGATGCCTCGCGAATTTTGTGCAACGGTCAGGTCAACGCTCCGTGCGCGCGGGCCCGGGGAAAGCACGGCACGCGGGGAGCGGGGCTACGGGACGGCGGGCTCGCGCAGCCCCAGCAGGGCCTCCACCTTGGCGAACAGCACGCCGCGCTGGATGGGCTTGGCCAGGAAGTCGTTGGCCCCCAGGCGCCGGCCCCAGACCTCCTCGGTCACCTGCTGGTTGCCGCTGATGAGGATCACGGGAATGGTCCGCGTCACCGGGTCCCTGCGGATGAGGCGGGTGGCCTGGAACCCGTTGATGCCCGGCATGACGATGTCCATGAGGATGAGCCCGGGCCTGAGCTCGCGTGCCAGCCTGACCCCGGTCTCGCCGTCGGTGGCCACGTGGGTGGTGAACCCCGACTGATCCAGCATGGACTTGAGCACGTGCACCGCGGTGCGCGAGTCGTCGACGATGAGCACGGAGTCCTCCGGCCCCGGTGGCACCCGCCGGCGGGCACGCCGGTCGCGCACCGTCTCCTCCGCCGGGCGGCGGCCGAACAGGCGTTTGAATCCCAGATCCATGCGCAGTCCCCGGACTCCGGTCTCGGTTGCGGCCACAACCATATATTAGGGTAGCGCCGTCCGCCCCGCCCGGCAAAGGCCCGAACGGGGGAGGTGGCTCGGCCCTTCAGGCTAACCCGCCCGCGGGCCCCGGATCCGGACCGGGTTCACGTCTCGCCGCCGGCGCCCGCGATGAGCCGGAACAGGGCCTGGGGCGCCATGGGGCGCCCGAACAGGTAGCCCTGGGTGTGGCGGCAGCCCATGCGGTATAGGCAGATGAACTGGTCCTCCGTCTCCACC
>JALSIK010000079.1 GCA_026990045.1 Chromatiales bacterium
CAGCCCCAAGCCCCCAGAACCCAGCCCCCAGAACCCAGAACCCAGAACCCTTTTAGTACAATCCCCCGATGCTCACCGTACTCGACCACGTGCCCGCCGGCCTGCTGGAGCGCCCGGCCCCGCGGCTGCACGAGGTCCTGCCCGGCCCCACCCTCATCCACCTGCCGGGTCGCCGCCCGGAGCCGCTGTTCGTCTCGGTCCTGCTGCACGGCAACGAGGACGTGGGCTGGGAGGCGGCGCGCGGGCTGCTGGCGGCCCGCGGCGGGCGGGAGCTGCCGCGGGCGCTGTCGCTGTTCATCGGCAACGTGGCCGCGGCCCGCCATCGCAAGCGCCACCTGGCGGACCAGCCCGACTACAACCGGATCTGGAAAGGCGGCGGCCGGTTGCCCGAGCACGCCATGGTGGAGCAGGTGCTGGACGAGATGCGCCGGCGCCGGGTGTTCGCGGCCATCGACGTGCACAACAACACGGGCCGCAATCCCCACTACGCCTGCATCAACCGGCTGGAGCCGGCGTTCGAGCACCTGGCGTTGCTGTTCTCGCGCACCGTGGTCTACTTCCGCCAGCCCGACACGGTGCTGTCGCTGGCCTTCGCCCGGCTGTGCCCGGCCATCACCATCGAGTGCGGCCGGCCCGGCGAGGCCCGCGGCGTGGCCCATGCGCTGGAATGCCTGGAGGCGGCATTGCACCTGTCGGCGCTGCCGCGGCACCCGGTGGCCGCGCACGACATCGATCTGTATCACACCGTGGCGGTGCTCAAGGTGCCGCGGCACGTGCGCATCGGTTTCGGCCCCGGCGGCGGAGACCTGCGGTTCATCGACGAGCTGGACCGGCTCAACTTCACCGAGCTGGCGCCGGGCGCCCTGCTGGGCTTCACCGCCGCGGGCGGCGAGCCCGGCCTGTGCGTGTTCGACGAGGACGGGCATGATGTGACCCGCCGTTACCTGGACTTCCAGCGTGGCGAGATCCGCACCCGCTGCCGGGTGACCCCGTCCATGTTCACGCGCGATCCGGAGATCATTCACCAGGACTGCCTGGGCTATTTCATGGAGCGCCTGCCGCCCACCGCGGCCGCGGCCTGAGCGCTGGCACGAGCGGGCGCAAACCCATACACTTACCACGCTGAAAACATGAAGGATTTCGCCGCCGGCACGGCGGGCGAAGAGGAGCACGAGAGAGGTGGTGATGGACCTGCTGGGAACCAGGGTCGCGCTGGCGGGGCTCCTGTTGCTGGCCGCCGCGGTGCAGGCGGCCGAGCCGGTGCAGGCGTTGTTCGAGCGGGCCCGGTCGCTGGAGGCGGCGGGCGAGGTGAAGGCGGCCATGGCGGCCTACCGCCGGCTCATCGACGCCCACCCCGACCTGCCCGAGCCCTACAACAACCTGGCGGTGCTCCATGCCCGCCGCGGCGAGCTGGAGCAGGCGCGCAAGCTGCTCCAGCGGGCCCTGGAGACCCATGCCAGCTACGCCGCGATCTACCGCAACCTGCGCACGGTCAACGTGGAGCTGGCGCGGGATTCCTACATCAAGGCACTGGAGCTGAAAACGGGGCCCCACCGCATCGAGGTGGAGAGCCTGGCCGCCATCGTCCGGCCGGGACCCGCCGCGCCCGGGCCACCGGCCCCGGAACCACCGCCTGCCCCCGTGGCCGCGGCAACGGTGGCGCCGCCCGCCCCTTCGCCTGTTCCGGCACCGCGGCCGGCCGCGGCGCCGGCACCAGCGGCCGCTCCCATGCCGGTGCCCCGGGAGGTGGCCGATACCCTGCGGGCCTGGGCGGCGGCCTGGTCGGCGCGGGACCCGGACCTGTACCTGTCCTTCTACGACCGGGATTTCCGCCCGCCCCGGGGACTGGACCGCGCCGCCTGGGAGGCCCGGCGCCGGGAACGCCTGCGGCGTCCGGCCTGGATCCGGGTGACCCTGTCGGACCTGCGGGTGGAGCGGCTGGGCGGTGACCGGGTGCGATTGCGCCTGCGCCAGCGTTATGAAGCCGACCGCTATGCCGATACCAGCATCAAGCGGTTCGTGCTGCGGCGCCGCCCTGACGGCTGGCGCATCGTGCGGGAGGCGACGCTGAAGGTGGAGCGGGATTCGTGAGGACGGGAGGCAGAGGGTTCCGGCGCTGGGCGGCGGCGCTGCTGGTGCCGGCCGTGGGCCTGGCCTGGCCGGGGACCACGGGGGCCGGCCACCAGGTGGCGGCCACCGCCCCGGCCATGGCCGGCCGGGTCCTGGACGGGCACCTGGGCGAGGCCGCCCTGCAGCGGGCCCTGGACGGCCTGGACGCGCGCCTGGAACGACTGCCGGGGGATCCCGAGGCCCGGCTGCTGCGGGCCATGGTCCTGTTCAAGCTGGGGCGGCTGCACGAGGCCCGGGCGGCGCTGGACCGGCTGGTGAACGAGGCCCCCGGCTTCGGCCTGGCCCACGTGGTGCGGGGCGATCTCATGCTGGCGGGGGTGGAGGCCGTGAGCGACGTGGGCGCAGGGATCCGCGCGCTCGGCCTGCCGGACCCCCGGGGTGCCGAGCGGCGGCTGGAGAAACTGCGGGCCGAGGCCCGCGCGCGCCTTCAGGTCTACCTGGCGCGCCATACCACCGAGCGCGTCCCCTTGCAGCTCCTGCGGCTGGATCCCGCCACCGGCCCGGCGCTGCTGGTGGACAAGCGCCACAACCGGCTCTACGTGTTCGAGTCCGCCGGTCCCGATGCCCCGCCGCGGCTGGTGCGCGATGTCTACGTGAGCATCGGCAAGCTCATCGGCGACAAGCAGAAGCGCGGCGACCTGCGCACGCCGGAAGGGGTCTACCGGGTGACCACCTGGATCCCCGACGAGAAGCTGCCGGACAAGTACGGCCTCGGTGCCTTTCCCGTCAACTATCCCAACCTGCTGGACCGGCGCCGGGGCAAGACCGGCTACGGCATCTGGCTGCACGG
>JALSIK010000080.1 GCA_026990045.1 Chromatiales bacterium
CACGGCACCGAGAAGCGCTACTACAGCCGCCCGCCCCGCGACAGCGAGGGCTGCGTGGTGCTGGCCAACAGCGATCTCGCCGCCCTGCGCCGCTGGGTGACGCCGGGACGCACCCCGGTGATCATCGCCTCCAGCCTGGACTGGGTGCCGGTGGATCGGTGGCGCGCCGCCCGCGCCGAGGTGCTCGCGGCCCTGGAGGCCTGGCGCAGGGACTGGGAGAGCCTGGACGTGGAGCGCTACCTCAGTCACTACGATGCCCGCTTCTGGAGCGGCAGCCAGGACCTGGCCGCCTGGGCCGCGCGCAAGCGGCGCATCGCCCGGCAGAAGACCTTCCAGAAGGTGGCGCTGTCGGAGCTGTCGCTGTTCACCTACCCGCGGCCGGTGGACGGGCGCCGGGTGGTGGTGGCCTGGTTCCGGCAGGACTACGAGTCCAACAACTACCGCTCGCGCACGCGCAAGCGCCTGTACCTGGCCCGCCGGGGCGACGGTCCCTGGCGCATCCTCTACGAAGGCCGGTGAGCCCCCCGTGGTGGGCCGCAGGGCGTGATGGCGAAGCGGTCGCACCGCCATGGTGCCCGCATGTCATGTCCCTCCATCGCCTGCCTTCCGTCCTCTGTCCTCTGTCATCCGTATCGCAGCCGGTACCAGAGCTGGCCCAGCCATTCCCGCAGCGCGGTGCGGGTGTCCGCGAGGCCCTCGGCGCTGGGCAGCAGGGCCAGTCCCAGGGGGCGGAGCTGGGCCTCGGTGTGGAAGCCGGTGGGCGCGGGCACCACGGTGAAGCCCTGGGCGGCGAAGGCCATCCTGGCCCGCGGCATGTGGGCCGCGTCCGTGACCAGGATGATGGTGTCCACGCCGGCGGTGCCCAGCACGGCGCGGCTGTTGACCGCCGCCTCCCAGGTGTTGCGGCTGGACCGTTCCAGCCAGCGGGCCGGTTCCAGGCCGGCCTCGGTGAGGACCTGCTGCATGAGCTCGGCCTCGGGCACCGTGGCGCCGCGCGGGGAGCCGCCGGAGAGCAGCAGCGGCAGCCGGCTGCGCCGGTGCAGGCGGATGGCATAGCGCATGCGCGCCAGGGTGGCGGGAGAGGCGGTGTCGGCGCCCCCGTACTCCGGCGCCCCCGCGCGGCGGCCGCCGCCCAGGACCACGATGGCCCCCGCCCTGGGCTTCTCCAGCTCCAGCCCCGAGATGGGCGGGATCACCTCGACGAAGTACAGCAGCCGGTTGCCCACCGCCGGCAGGCTGGCGGCGATGAGCAGGACGAAGGCCGCGATCATGAGCAGGGTGCCCGTGTGGTACCAGCGCCGCAGCAGCACCACGCCCAGCAGGATCATGGCGATCATCAGCCCCGGCGGCAGCAGCAGGGCCTCGGCGACGGCGATGAGATAGGACTCCACCCCGGGCGTCTCCTTGTTCGTTGTCGTGCCCGCCGTGACTAAATGCCAGAAAAGGCGGGCCGTGTCTACGATCCGCTGCGCGCCGCCGGTTGCGGCAGGCCCAGGCGCCGGAGCAGGTATCCCAGCAGGGCCTCGCCGGCGCGGTGCGGCTCGCTGCCCGGCACCAGGTCCGCCAGGCGGGTGACGGGCAGGCCGGCGTGGCCGCAGGGGTTGATGCGGGCGAAGGGTGCCAGCTCGCAGTCCACGTTGAAGGCCAGGCCGTGATAGCTGCAGCCGCGGCGGATGCGCAGGCCCAGGGCCGCGATCTTGGCCCCGTCCACGTACACCCCGGGGGCGTCGCGGCGGCCGCGCCCGGTGATGCCGTGCTCCGCCAGCAGGTCGATGACCGCCCCCTCCAGCCGCTCCACCAGCTCGCGCACCCCCAGGCCCAGCCGGCCCAGGTCCAGCAGGGCGTAGATCACCACCTGGCCAGGCCCGTGCCAGGTGACCTGGCCACCGCGGTCGCAGCGCACCACCGGGGTGGCACCGGGGTCGAGGACGTGCTCCGGTCTGGCGTTGCGGCCCAGGGTGTAGACCGGGGGATGCTCCAGCAGCCAGAGCTCGTCGGGGGCGGCCGGCCCGCGGGTGGCGGTGAACTCCTGCATGCGGGCCAGGGTGGCGGCGTAGTCCGCCCGGCCCAGGCGGCGCAACCGGGGC
>JALSIK010000081.1 GCA_026990045.1 Chromatiales bacterium
GAACACGCCCATGCCGTAGTGCAGGGTGTGGGTGAGCACGTGCACCCTGGCCTCGCGCCAGGGCACCATCTCCCCGTCGAACCAGATCACCCCGTCACGGTCGGCCATCGTGCTCACTTGCGGACTCCTTTGTGCTCCTGTCCCGCGGCGCCGTCCTCCAGCCAGGCCCGCCACAGGGCCGCCACCCGCTCCGCCCGCTCCGCCACCTCGGCGCGGAGCACAACGGCGGGCCGCTCCTGCAGCGTCAGCCGGTGCAGGCGGTCGCGGTAGCCCTGGTAGGCCTCGGCCAGGAAGGCGGCGTCTTCCGCCTTCACCAGCCCGGCCCGCGCGAACCCTTCGAGGATGCGCAGGTTGTCGGTGTGGGCCAGCAGCTCGGGATGATCCGCCGCCCACGCCAAAACCCCATATTGCACCATAAATTCGATGTCGGCGATACCGCCGCGGTCCTGCTTGAGGTCGAACTGCCCGGGCCGCGAGCGACTGTTGGCGCGGCGCATCTTCTCGCGCATCTCGCGCACCTCGCGCCTGAGCCGGGCCGGGTCGCGCCGGCGGGCGAGCACCGCGCGGCGCACCTCGCCGAAGCGCGCGGCCAGGGCCGGGTCGCCGGCCACCGGCCGCGCCCGCACCAGGGCCTGGTGCTCCCAGGTCCAGGCCTTGTCCCGCTGGTAGCGGGCGAAGGCGCCGAGGCTGGACACCAGCATCCCCGCGGCCCCGTCGGGGCGCAGGCGCACGTCCACCTCGTACAGGGTGCCGGCGGCGGTGCGGGCGGTGAGGATGTGGATGATGCGCTGGCCGAGGCGGGCGAAGAACACCGACACCGGCACCGGGTGGCCGCCGCGGGTCTCGGCGTTGGGATCCTCGCCGGCGTGGAGGAACACCAGGTCCAGGTCGGAGCCGTAACCCAGCTCGCGCCCGCCCAGCTTGCCGTAGCCCACCACCGCGAAGCCGTGTCCGTCCGGGCCGGCGCAGGGGGGCGGCCCGTGGCGGGCGGTGAGATGGGCCCAGGCCAGGTCCTCCACCCGCTCCAGGATCACCTCGGCGATCCAGGTGAGGTGATCCGAGACCCGCCGCAGGGGCAGCACCCCGGCGATGTCTGCCGCCGCCACCCGCAGCACGTTGGCATGGCGGAACTGGCGCAGGGTGTCCAGCACCCGCTCCTCGTCGTCCGCGGGCACCGCGGCCAGGCGGCCGGCCAGCTCGGCCGCGAGCTGGGCCCGGTCGGGCGGGGCATAGAGCGTGCGCGGGTCCAGGAGCTCGTCCAGCATGGCCGGGTGGCGCGCCAGGTGGCCGGCGATCCAGGGGCTGGCCCCGCACAGGCGCACCAGCTGGGACAGGGCCATGGGGTTCTCCACCAGCAGCGCCAGGTACACGGAGCGCCGGCCCACGGCCTCGATGACGTCCAGGGCCCGGGCCAGGGCCGCGTCCGGCTCGTCCTGCCGGGCGGCCGCGCCCAGCAGCAGCGGCATGAGGGCATCCAGCCGCGCGCGGGCGCGCGGGGTCAGCCCGGCGGTGGTGCGGGCCTCCCGCAGCAGCCCCAGGCGCCGGAGGACCTCGCCGGGATCGCGGTAGCCCGCGGCCGAAAGCCCCTCGCGGGCGGCCTCCTCGTCCAGCGCCCCCTGCCACAGGGCGGCCAGGTCGTCGTCCCCCGCCTCGGCCTGGGGCGCGGCGAACACCTGCTGGAAGTGGCGGTGGACCCGGCCCCGGTGCTCCTCCAGGGCCGCGGCCGCGGCTTCCCAGCGGGGCAGCCCCAGGCCCAGGGCCAGGCGCGCCCGGCCCGCCTCGTCGCCGGGCAGGCGGTGGGTCTGCTGGTCGGCGTACTCCTGCAGGCGGTGCTCCACCGTGCGCAGAAAGACGTAGGCGCCGGCCAGCTCGTCGGCCACGTAGTCCGGCAGGTCGCCGCGCGCCCGCAGGCGCGCGAGCACCGTGAGCAGGGCCCGGGCCCGCAGCGCCGGCTCGGCCCCGCCCCGGATGAGCTGGAACGCCTGGACGATGAACTCCACCTCGCGGATGCCGCCGGGGCCCAGCTTGATGTCGTCGGCCAGGCCCTTGCGCGCCACCTCGCGCTCGATGAGGGCCTTCATCTCGCGCAGGGAGGCGAAGGCGGAGTAGTCCACGTAGCGGCGGTAGACGAAGGGTGCCAGCAGGGCCATGAGCCGCTCGCCGTCGGCGGGATCGCCCGCCACCGGCCGCGCCTTGATGAGGGCGTAGCGCTCCCACTCGCGCCCGTGGGTCTCGTAGTAGCCCTCCAGGGCGGCGAAGGAGGCCACCAGCGCGCCGGCATCGCCGAACGGGCGCAGGCGCATGTCCACCCGGAACACGAAGCCGTCGGCGGTGACCTTGCCCAGGGCCTCGATGAGGGCCCGGCCCTGGCGGGCGAAGAACTCGGCGTTGCTCAGGCCGCGGTCGGTCTCGCCTTCCTCCGGGTAGGCGAAGACCAGATCCACGTCGGAGGAGAAGTTGAGCTCCCCCGCGCCCAGCTTGCCCATGCCCAGCACCAGCAGCCGCTGGGCCCGGCCGGCGCCGTCGCGGGGCGTGCCGTACTCGGCGCACAGGCGGGGGTGGAGCCAGTCCAGGGCGCCGCGGATGCAGGCCTCGGCCAGGGCCGAGAGCTCGCCCATGGTCCGCTCCAGGTCGGCCCAGCCGGCGATGTCCCGCCAGGCGATGCGCAGCATCTCGCGGTGGCGGAAGCGGCGCAGGGCCCGGTGCAGGGCCGCCGGCTCCCGGGCCGCGGCCAGCGCCGGCGCCAGCAGGGCGGGGTAATCCCGGGCCGGTTCCGACGGCCCCGGGGCGCCGGCGGCGAGCAGCTCCTCCAGGAACTCCGGGTGGCGGCGGCAGGTGAGCGCGGCGAACTCGCTCGCGGCCCAGACCCGGGGCAGGGTGTCCAGCACGGGCCCGGGCAGGGCCCGGGCCAGCTCCGGTGCGGCGTCGGTGAACTCGGCCCAGTGCCCGGCGACGCCGTCGCGCAGAACGGCGGGCAGGGCATCCAGCGGGGGGACGGCGGCCATGGCGCCATGGTAACCGCCGCCCCGCCGGCGGGCCAGGAAGGAGGCCGGTCAGTCGTGGTGGCGGCGCTGGCGATGGCCGGGGACCTTGCCGCGCACGGCGGCGGCGGCCCGCGGCGCGAGGACCGCGTCACGCACGGTGCGCCCGGCATGGGGCGTGCGGCGGTAGCCGTGGGCCCCATGGCCGCCATGACCTCCGTGACGCACGCGGTGGCGGCCGTCATCGTAGCCGTCACCGTAACCGTCACGGTAGCCGTGACGGTAACCGTGGCGGTAGCCATGGCCATGGCGCCAGCCATGACCCACCGGGTACCCGTGGTCCAGGTAGGACCAGTAGTGCCCGTAGGCGTACCCGCCGTGGGGATACAGCACCCCTGCGTGCCCCAGGTTGAGATACACGCCCAGGTCCACGCCGCCGGCAGTGGCCGCCGGCGGGACCACGGCCCCGGCTGCGAGCAGGGAAACGGCAAGCAGATACTTTTTCATGGCCTCGACTCCTGTTGCGGTTCAGCGATGGGCAGGAAACCCGGCCGCGGCGTGGCGGCCTGCCCTGCACGGCGACGGAAACCGCCTCCCCGGGAACCTCAGCGCACCACCCGCCGGTCGGTCACCTCGCCGCTGGTGCGCACCTCCAGCTCCAGCGGGGCGTCGCCGGGACGGGGGCCCAGCGGAGCCAGGGGCAGGACCACGATGGCGGTCAGGCGCAGCACCACCTGCTTGCGCAGCCGGCCCAGCACCACCATCCCGCCGGTGCCGGCCCAGCGCCCCCGGATCTCCACCAGGTCGCGGTCGGGACGGCCCCGGTTGCGCAGGCTCATCTTGACCACCGCGCCTTCGGGCCCGGTCTCAACGACGGCCCGGCCCACGGTCCACTGGGCACCGCCCGCGGATGCGACCGAAGGTGCGGCGGCCAGAACCAGGAGCACAAGAAAAAGCATCCCGGCCCCGGCCGCGCGCCCCGGCGGGAAAACGGTCCCGATGACCCAGGAAACGAGTCTGTCCACCTGACCGTTCTCCTCGCCCGCACCGCCGCTCTTCCGGCGCCCGGCCCCGGATTCAATTCCGGGCCACCGAAAGCCGCGGCCCGCGCCGGCCCGCACGTCCTGTGCCCGGGCAGTTTCCGTCACCCTCCATGGAGCAATACCTGTGCCAATTCGGTGATCACGCATAAACATTTGTCTCATCAACAGGTTACGTTTTATTCGCCAGAATGCGGGAGCTTCCGGGCCGTTTCACGCGCGCAACAATTTCATTTGTGAAATTCACCCGGGGAATCGCCCCCCGCGACCCTGGTCCCGGACTCGGTGCCCCGCGCGCCGGGACGCAGGCCGTACTTGCGCACCAGCCGGTGCATCTTGGCGGTGCTGAGCCCCAGGACGCGGGCGGCCTCCTTCTGGCTGCCGCACCGGGACAGGACGGCCTCGAGGTACACCCGCTCGCACGCCTCCATGTAGGCCTGCCAGGCCGGGGTGCCGCCCAGGCCCAGGGCCGCCAGCCACCCCTCCGCCCCGCCCGCCTCCGGCATGGCCCCGCCCTGCTCCAGGAAGGCGAAATCGTCCGGCCCCAGGACCCGGCTTTCGGCCAGGGCCACGGCCCGGGCG
The DNA here is from genome assembly GCA_026990045.1 of Chromatiales bacterium. Taxonomy (GTDB): domain Bacteria; phylum Pseudomonadota; class Gammaproteobacteria; order CAMYNG01; family CAMYNG01; genus JALUTW01. Next base: position 4,604 of record JALSIK010000081.1, read on the forward strand.
ATGGCATTCTCCAGCTCGCGCACGTTGCCGGGCCAGGCGTGGGCGCCCAGGCGCCTGAGGGCGGTGGGCGAGATGCCCACCACCGGCCGATCCAGCTCGCGGGCGTAGCGCTCGACGAAGAACTGGGCCAGGGCCGGCAGGTCCTGCAAGCGCTCGCGCAGGGGCGGCAGGCGCAGCTCGGCCACCTTGAGCCGGAAGTAGAGGTCCTCGCGGAAGCGGCCCGCGGCCACCTCGGCCTGGAGATCGCGGTTGGTGGCCGCTATCACCCTCACGTCCACCTTCACCGGCGCCTCCCCGCCCACCCGGTAGAGCTCACGCTCCTGCAGCACCCGCAGCAGCCGGGCCTGGGCCTCCGGGGGCATCTCCCCCACCTCGTCCAGGAACAGGGTGCCGCC
>JALSIK010000082.1 GCA_026990045.1 Chromatiales bacterium
CGGGGACTACCGCGGCATCGGCGAGGTGCATCTGCTGCCCGGCATCGGGCCGCGGCGCGACAACCCGGTGCTGGTGGCGTTGCTGGACCTGGCCCGGGAGTTCCGGGTGCCGTTCGTGATCCATACCGAGGCCAGCGACTACCGCTATTTCCTGCCCCTGTGTCGGCGCTGGGCCGGGGTCCGCTTTCAATGGGCCCACGCCGGTGGCATCCTGCCGCCGGCGCAGGTGGCCGCCCTGCTCGCGGCCTGTCCCAACGTGTACCCGGATCTCTCGGCCCGCGATCCCTGGCACTACGGCGGCCTGACGGACGAGGCCGGCCGCCTGCTGCCGGGCTGGCGCGAGGTCCTGGAGCGGTTTCCGCGCCGGTTCATGGTGGGCTCGGATCCGGTGTGGGCGGCCCACCAGGTGGAGCGCTGGGACGTGGCCAACGAGGGCTGGGACCACCTGGGCCGGCTGTGGGCCTTTCACCGGCGCTGGCTGGAGGACCTGCCCCCGGACCTGCGCCGGCGCCTGGTGCTGGACAATGCGCTGGAGTTCTACGGGGCGGCCCGGGCGGCGAGTGCGTCCAGCCACTGACGGACGGCGGGCCAGCGGGCGGCCAGGCCCTTGTAGCGCCGCTGGGCCGGGGACATGGAATCCAGGGCGCGGATGAGCGCGTCCAGTTCTCCATCGTCCAGCGCCGCCACGTCGGTGAAGCGGGTGCGGATGGTGAACAGGACCAGGCGGGTCCCGGGCAGGCCGGACAGGGTCTGGCGTTCCACGCGCACGAAGAGGCGCGGCCGGGACGGGTCGAAGCACCGGCCCTGCCAGGCTTCCGGGTCGTGGCCCGGCGGCGGCTCCGGGTGGTGGTTGAGGCGGGTGTCGGTGGCCAGGCCCCAGGCGAAGCGGACGTAGGGGCCCTTCTTCAGCGCCGCCTGCAGCAGCGCCGGGCCCCGTTGCCGCGTGCGTTCCATCCCCGGCACCGGGGCGTGGAGGGCGGCGAAGTCCCGGCCCAGCTTGTCCGCAGGCGCCCAGTGGTTGGGGAAGCAGACGTGCAGCGCGCAGACGCTGTCGCCACCGCCGCCCAGGCGCACCAGCACCAGGTCCTCCTGCACCTGGCAGGCCAGGGCATCCAGCGTCGAGACATAGGGGACGTGCCGGGCTCCCCCCACGTGCTGCAGGCGGCAGGCCGGGTCCAGGTACAGGCGCTGGCCGCTCAGCATACAGCTCAGGATCCCGCCCTCCGGGGTGTCTTCCCATGCGAACAGGCGGGGATGCTCCCGCAACAGGATGTCGATGACATGGCGGCAACAGGCGATCTGTTCTTCCGGCGCCAGGTCCATGGCCACGTACTTGTCCAGGGCCTCGGCCCGGGCCCGGTGCTTGGCCTCGATGTATCCGTCCCAGTCCCGGTCGAGCTGAAAGATCCGGGTATCGGCCGCCCCGTTGCCCTGGTCGCTGTCCAGGCGCCGCAGCCCCGGGCCGGTCTCGTAGCGTCCGGACAGCCAGGGCCGGTAACGGGCCGGCGGCGGCAGGCGGTGATGGAAGGGCGCTGCTGGAGTCACGTGGACGGGCGTCGCGACGGGTGTGTCAGGCCGGGATCCAGTACCATTGGCGCATGGATTGGAAGGGCACACGGTAACACCTTTGAGCTCGCTCATGCACACGGGGCCGGGCCGGGGTGGAGACGAGGGCCTGCTGCACATTCTCGCCGACGGCCGGTTTCATTCCGGCGCCGAGCTGGGGCGCCGGCTGGGGGTGTCGCGGGTCGCGGTGTGGAAGCGCCTGCGCCGCCTGGATGAGCGCCTGGGCCTGGGCCTGGAGGCGGTGCGTGGCCGTGGATACCGCCTGCCCCGGCCCCTGGAGTTGCTGGACGCCGACCGTATCCGCGGCGGCCTGCCGCCGGCCCTGAGGGCGCGGGTGCGGGTGGAGACCCGGCTCAGCCTGGACTCCACCAATGCCTGGATGCTGGCCCGCGGCCTGGCGGGGGCGCCTGCGGGTTGCGCCTGCTTCGCCGAGCACCAGCGCGCCGGGCGCGGCCGGCGTGGCCGGGCCTGGATCTCGCCCTTCGGGCGCAATATCTACGCGTCTCTGCTGTGGCGGTTCGATGCCGGCCCTGCCGCCCTGGGCGGGCTGTCCCTGGCCGTGGGCGCGGCGCTGGCCGAGGCGATGGAGCGCCTGGCCGGGGTGGAGCTGGGTCTCAAGTGGCCCAACGATCTCCTCCTGGCCGGGCGCAAGCTGGGCGGGGTGCTGCTGGAGGTGCGCGGCGAGCAGAACGGGCCCACCCTGGCGGTGCTGGGCGTGGGGGTCAACTTCGGCATGCCGGAAGCGGCGGCGGCCGCCATCGATCAGCCCTGGGCCGAGCTGGCCGCGGCCGCGCCCGGCCTCTCGCGCAACGCCCTGGCCTCGGCGGTGCTGGAGGGGCTGGTGCGGGCCTGCGTGGGCTATGCCGAGTCCGGTCTCACCCCGTTCCTGGAATCCTGGCGCCGGCGCGACGTGCTGGCCGGGCGCCCGGTGCGGCTCCACCTGGCCGGCGGCACCGAGTCCGCCCTGGCCCGGGGGGTGGAGGAGAGCGGGGCCCTGGTGGTGGAGCAGGCCGGCCGCCTGCGGCGGCTGTGGTCGGGTGAAGTGAGCCTGCGCCCGGCGGCCGGCCCGCCGGGTGCCGCCTGAGCCATGCTGCTGGCGGACCTGGGCAACAGCCGGCTCAAGTGGTTGCACGAGGCCGATCTCGCCGCGGGGGCCGCCGCCGGCGCCGTGTCCTGGCGCGGCCGGCCCCTGGCGGCGGTCCTGGACCAGTGCTGGAGCCGGTTGCCGGTGCCGGAGGCCGTGGTGGCGGCCTGCGTCGCCGGACCCGCGGCGGCGCAGGCGCTGGCGCAGTGGTGCCGCCGTCACTGGCGCCTGGAGCCCCGCTTCGTCCGTACCGGTGCCCGGGCCTGCGGAGTCCGCAACGGCTACCGCGAGCCCGGGCGGTTGGGGGTCGACCGGTGGGCGGCCCTGGTGGGTGCGCACCGGCTGGCCGGCGGGCCCAAGGTGGTGGCCGACGCCGGTTCCGCGCTCACGGTGGACCTGCTCCGGGCCGACGGCACCCACCTGGGCGGCTTCATCGCCCCCGGGATTTCGGCCATGCGCCAGGCCCTGGAGCGGCTCGCGCCGCACGTCTTCGGCGGCCCGTTGCCGCCGGTGCCGGCGGCGGCGGGCCGCAGCACCGGCGAGTGCGCGGCCGCGGGCACGGCCGGGGCCGCGGCCGGCCTGGTGGAGCGGGCGGCGGCGTGGCTGGCCCGGGACGCGGGCGGTGACGGTGTGACGGTGGTGCTCTGCGGGGGCGAGGCCCCGCTGCTGGAGCCGCTGTTGGCCGGGTTGGTGCGCGTGGAGCCGGACCTGGTGCTCCACGGCCTGGCCTGCCTGGCCCGCAGTGGCGAGGCAGGCGGTGAAGGTGAATCATGAGAGTGGTGATCTACTTGCTGCTGCTGGCCAACCTGGTGGTGTTCCTGTGGCATTATCGGTCGCTGGAGCCCCTGGCGCCGGCGGCAGAGCGGGAACCGGACGGGGTGCCCCGGCTGGTGCTGGCGCGGGAACGGGCGGCGGCACCGGTGGCGCCCGATACCCACCGGTGCCTGAGCCTCGGGCCGTTTACCACCGTGGCCGGGGCGGAGGCGGCGCGCAAGTCCCTGGAACGGCTGGGAATCGCCGCCCGGCGCCGGGCCGAGCGGGACACCAGTCGCCGGGGGTTCTGGGTCTACATTCCCCCGGCCTCCGATCGCAAGGCGGCGCGGCGGACCCTGGCCCGGCTCAAGGCGGCCGGGGTCAAGGATCACCTGCTGGTGGCCGCGGGTCCCCACCGCAACGCCATTTCCCTGGGGGTGTTCTCGCGGCCGGAGCTGGCCCGGCGGCGACTGGCGGCCATGCGGGAGAAGGGGTTCCCCGCCCGCATCGAGCCGGTGCCGCTGCCCCGGCGGGTCTACTGGCTGGACTGGCCCGCGGCCGAGGGCGACCCGGGCCCCGAGCACCTGGCCCGGCTCAAGGAGAAGCATCCGGGCATCGGCCAGCTGGAGCAGGCTTGTCCTGCCGGTTTGTGAGGGTCCGCGTTGCTATCGTGGCGCCAATTGCATAGAATTCGCGCCCATCTTCCCGTGTGGGAGGGTGGCCGGGGCGCGGACACGCTGGCGTAGCTCAGTTGGTAGAGCAGCTGATTTGTAATCAGCCGGTCGGGGGTTCGAGTCCCTTCGCCAGCTCCAGGCATCGGCGGGAACCGGGGGCAATGATAATCCTCAGGCTTTCAGGCTGTTAGCGGTTGACAGCAGGGCGTGGCTTGCCCAAAATAACCGGCTTCGTTCGCGGGAGGGGTTCCCGAGTGGTCAAAGGGATCAGACTGTAAATCTGACGGCTCAGCCTTCGGAGGTTCGAATCCTCCCCCCTCCACCACAAGTTGCGGATGCCGGGGACGAGGAGCCGGGGCGAGGGGTTCCGGGCGAATGGGTTGGGTGAGGCCAGCGGCCAGCCGCCGGAACCCGGCGGCTGAAACTGCGGGTGTAGTTCAACGGTAGAACCTCAGCCTTCCAAGCTGATGACGTGGGTTCGACTCCCATCACCCGCTCCAGGCGGAGGTTCCAGGGGCGAGAAGCAGGAACAGGGGATCGTGGTGACAAGGGGATGCCTCGTGGAGGCGGTCCCGGCGGCCAGAACCTAGAACCTAGCAGCTGTTTTAGCCCATATAGCTCAGTCGGTAGAGCACTTCCTTGGTAAGGAAGAGGTCACCGGTTCAAGTCCGGTTATGGGCTCCAGTTGACCGGGACGGAACGTGGATTCCGGGAATTTGTTGTACGCAACCATTTATTAAATAGTGTCCGACAGTTCGGGGAGACCAGCCGATGTCCAAGGAAAAATTCGAACGCACCAAGCCGCATGTGAACGTGGGGACGATTGGCCACGTGGATCACGGGAAGACGACGCTGACGGCGGCGATCACGAAGGTGATGGGTGAGAAGTA
>JALSIK010000083.1 GCA_026990045.1 Chromatiales bacterium
AGGCCAGGCCGGTGACCTGCCCCACCTGGTCCTTCTCCTCCGCGAGGCCGAAGCGGAACCTGCGCACGCCCAGGTAGTCGGCCAGGTTGTCGGAGGTGACGGTCACCGGGGTCTCGACCTTGCCCAGCAGCAGTTCCTTGACCACCTTGCGGCAGATCTTGGCGATCTCGCGTTCCAGGTTGCGCACGCCGGCCTCGCGGGTGTAGTAGCGAATGATGTCCACCAGCGCGCCCTGCTCGATGGTGAGCTCGCCGTCCTTGAGACCGTTGGCCTTCATTTGCTTCGGGATCAGGTAGCGCTGGGCGATGTTGACCTTTTCGTCCTCGGTGTAGCCCGCGATGCGGATGACCTCCATGCGGTCCAGCAGCGGCGCCGGGATGTTCATGCTGTTGGCGGTGCAGACGAACATGACCTCGGACAGGTCGTAGTCCACCTCCAGGTAGTGGTCGTTGAAGGTGTGGTTCTGCTCCGGGTCCAGCACCTCGAGCAGGGCCGAGGCCGGGTCGCCGCGGAAGTCCATGGCCATCTTGTCGATCTCGTCGAGCAGGAACAACGGGTTGCGCGTGCCCACCTTGGCCAGGTTCTGCACGATCTTGCCCGGCATGGAACCGATGTAGGTGCGGCGGTGGCCGCGGATCTCGGCCTCGTCACGCACGCCGCCCAGCGACATGCGCACGAACTTGCGGTTGGTGGCGCGGGCGATGGACTTGCCCAGCGAGGTCTTGCCCACGCCGGGCGGGCCCACCAGGCACAGGATGGGGCCCTTCATCTTCTTCACCCGCTGCTGCACCGCCAGGTACTCGAGGATGCGCTCCTTGACCTTGTCCAGGCCGTAGTGGTCCTCCTCCAGCACCTGCTCCGCCTGGGCCAGGTCGTGGCGCACCTTGGACCGCTTCTTCCACGGCACGCTCACCAGCCAGTCGAGGTAGTTGCGCACCACCGTGGCCTCGGCCGACATGGGCGACATCATCTTGAGCTTGCCGAGTTCCGACTTGGCCTTGGCCTTGGCCTCCTTGCTCATGCCGGCCTTCTCGATCTTCTGCTCCAGCTCCTCGAGCTCGTTGGGGGTCTCCTCCAGCTCGCCCAGCTCCTTCTGGATGGCCTTCATCTGCTCGTTGAGGTAGTACTCGCGCTGGCTCTTTTCCATCTGGCGCTTGACGCGGCCGCGGATGCGCTTCTCCACCTGGAGCAGGTCGAGCTCGGATTCCAGCAGCGCCATCATGTGCTCGAAGCGCTCGCGCAGGTCGGCGATCTCGAGGATCTTCTGCTTCTCCTCGATCTTGAGCGACATGTGGGCGGCGATGGTGTCCACCAGGCGCGCCGGGTCGTCGATGGACGACAGCGAGGTCAGCACCTCGGGCGGCACCTTCTTGTTGAGCTTGACGTACTGGTCGAACTGGTTGGTGAGCGAGCGCGACAGCACGTCGGCCTCCCGCTCGTCCAGCTCCGAGGTGCCGTAGTGCACCACCTGCGCGGTGAAGTAGTCCTCGGTGTTGACGAAGTGGACGATCTTGGCGCGCGCGTTGCCCTCCACCAGCACCTTGACCGTGCCGTCGGGCAGCTTGAGCAGCTGCAGGATGCTGGACACGGTACCGATGCGGTAGATGTCCTCCGTGCCCGGGTCGTCCTCCGCCGCGCTCTTCTGGGCCACCAGCAGGATCTGCTTGTCGGCGGCCATGGCGGCCTCCAGGGCACGGATGGACTTGTCCCGCCCCACGAACAAGGGGATGACCATGTGGGGATACACCACCACGTCGCGCAGGGGCAGGACGGGAATCACGGAAAGCTGGTCGTCGATGACTTCGGACATAGGATACTCGTTTGATTCGCCCCGGTTCGGGGTCAGGGTCCAACGTAGGGCCTCCGGCGCGCCCTTTCAACCCCCCGCGGGCAGGGTCTCTTCCCGGACCCGGCGGCGGCCCGCCGTCAGTCGTCCAGGGAGGCGGCGCGCTGGTCGGCGCCCTCGTAGATGATGAGCGGCTCGCCCTCGCCGCTGATGACGCTCTCGTCCACCACCACCTTCTCCACCCCCTCCATGGAGGGCAGGTCGTACATGGTGTCCAGCAGCACGTGCTCGAGGATGGAGCGCAGGCCGCGGGCGCCGGTCTTGCGCTCCATGGCCTTGCGCGCCACGGCACGCAGGGCGTCCTCGCGGAACTCCAGCTCCACGCCCTCCATCTCGAACAGCTTGGCGTACTGCTTGGTCAAGGCGTTCTTGGGCTCGGTGAGGATCTGCACCAGGGCGTCCTCGTCCAGCTCGTTGAGGGTGGCCACCACCGGCAGCCGGCCCACGAACTCCGGGATCAGCCCGTACTTGATGAGGTCCTCGGGCTCCACCGTGTGCAGCAGCTCGGAGATGGTCTTCTTGCTGTCCTTGCTGCGCACGTCGGCGGAAAAGCCGATGCCGCCCTTCTCAGAGCGGTCGCGGATGATCTTCTCCAGCCCGGCGAAGGCCCCGCCGCAGATGAACAGGATGTTGGAGGTGTCCACCTGCAGGAATTCCTGCTGCGGGTGCTTGCGCCCGCCCTGGGGCGGCACCGAGGCCACCGTGCCCTCGATGAGCTTGAGCAGGGCCTGCTGCACGCCCTCCCCCGACACGTCGCGGGTGATGGAGGGGTTGTCCGACTTGCGCGAGATCTTGTCGATCTCGTCGATGTAGACGATGCCGGTCTGGGCCCGCTCCACGTCGTAGTCGCACTTCTGCAGCAGCTTCTGGATGATGTTCTCCACGTCCTCGCCGACGTAACCGGCCTCGGTCAGGGTGGTGGCGTCGGCGATGGTGAAGGGCACGTTGAGCAGGCGCGCCAGGGTCTCGGCCAGCAGGGTCTTGCCCGAGCCGGTGGGACCGATGAGCAGGATGTTGCTCTTGGCCAGTTCCACGTCGTCCCGCTTCTGGCCCGTCTCCAGCCGCTTGTAATGGTTGTAGACGGCCACCGACAGGACCTTCTTGGCCGATTCCTGGCCGATGACGTACTCGTCGAGGATGTCCTTGATCTCGTGCGGCGTGGGCAGCTTGCTGCCGGTGCCCGAGGCGGACTGCTCCTGCACCTCCTCGCGGATGATGTCGTTGCACAGCTCCACGCACTCGTCGCAGATGAACACGGAGGGACCCGCGATGAGCTTGCGCACCTCGTGCTGGCTCTTGCCGCAGAAAGAGCAATAGAGAAGCTTGCCGTTGTCGCCGCTGGTCTTGTCGTCGCTCATGGTCCCGTCTCGCCGTCGCCGGACACGTACCACCGTGCCGCGTTTTCCCCGATTGGTCAAGTACCCCGGGCCGCCCCCGCGATCACCGCCTGGCGGAAATTTCCGTGCCAGCCGTCACATTCAGACCGCGCGGCGCCGGCACGGTTCACTCCTTGGGCGCCGCCCGCCTCTCCAGCACCTTGTCCACCAGGCCGTACTCCACCGAGGCCTCGGCGCTGAGGAAGAAATCGCGGTCCGTGTCCTCCTGGATCTTCTCCAGCGGCTGGCCCGTGTGGCGCGCCAGGATCCGGTTGAGCCGGTCCCGCGCCTCCAGGATCTCCTTGGCGTGGATCTCGATGTCCGCGGCCTGGCCCTGGAACCCCCCCAGGGGCTGGTGAATCATGGTGCGGGAGTGGGGCAGGACGAAGCGCTTGCCCTTGGCCCCGCCGGCCAGCAGCACCGCCCCCATGGAGGCCGCCTGGCCGATGCACATGGTGCTCACGTCCGGGCGTACGAACTGCATGGTATCGTAGATGGACAGTCCCGCGGTCACCGAACCCCCTGGCGAATTGATGTACAAGTGGATGTCCTTGTCCGGGTTCTCCGACTCCAGGTACAGCAACTGGGCCACGATGAGATTGGCCATGTGGTCCTCCACCGGGCCCACCAGGAAAATCACCCGCTCCTTCAGCAGCCGCGAGTAGATGTCGTAGGCCCGCTCGCCCCGGGCCGTCTGCTCCACCACCATGGGCACCAGCTGGCTGGCGATGCCCGGCGCGGCGCTGTCGATCGTTCTATCGGTCACGGTATCTGCTTCCTTTAAGCTCTGGTTCCCGTTTTGCCCGGTCACGACCGGGCATTCATGGCTTCCCGGAAAGTCTTTTTTATTTCAACAACTTCCACGTTACTTTTGACCCAGTCCACCACCTGGCGTTCCAGTTCCATGGATTCTATCTCGGCCAGCCGGCCGCGGTCGCCATAGTACCACTGGACCACCTGCTCCGGCTGCTCGTAGGCCGCCGCGATGCGCTCCACCGCCGCCCGCACCCGGGCCGGATCCGCCGCCAGCCCCTGGCGCGTGACGATCTCGGCCAGCACCAGTCCCAGCCTGACCCGGCGCTCGGCCTGGTCCCGGAACAGGGCCGGCTGCAGGGCGTCCAGGTTCTCCCGCACCCCCTGGCGTTGCAGGTTCTGTGCCATCTGCCGGGCCAGGTTGGCCGATTCCTCCTCCACCAGGGACGCCGGCACCTCGAACCGGTGGGCCTCCAGCAGCAGCTCCATCACCGCCTCCTTGGCCTGCGCCGCGAGGGCGTCGTCCAGCTCCCGCTGCATGCTGCTGCGCACCTCCTGGCGCATCTTCTCCACGTCGCCGTCGGCCACGCCCAGGCGGCGGGCGAACTCGGCGTCCACCTCGGGCAGCCTGGCCGCCTCCACCCGCTTGACGGTGACCGTGAACCGGGCGGTCTTGCCCGCCACTTCCCTGGCGCGGTAGTCGTCGGGGAAGGTGACCTCGACGGTGCGGGTCTCGCCGGGGGCGGCCCCCACCAGGCCCTGCTCGAAATCCGGCAGCATGCGCCCGCGGCCCAGCTCGATGGCCACGTCGGCCCCCTCGCCGCCGGCGAAGGGCTCGCCGCCGATGGTACCTTTATAATCCACCACCACCCGGTCCCCCTCGGCGGCCGGGCGCTCCACCGCCTCCCAGGTGGCGTTCTGGCGGCGGATGGTCTCGATGGTCTCGTCCACGTCGGCGTCGGTGATCTCGGCCACCGG
>JALSIK010000084.1 GCA_026990045.1 Chromatiales bacterium
ATGATGTCCTGGTGGTAGAGGGGCGACTCGCTCTGCTGGACCATGAGGCCGCCCGGCCCCAGGGCCCGCAGGCAGTCGCGGTAGAAGGGCTCCTGGAACAGGCCCTCGGCGGGGCCGATGGGGTCGGTGCTGTCCACGATGATGACATCGTAGCTGCCGGCCGCGGCCTCCTGCACCCAGCGGATGCCGTCGGTGAAGTGGAAGCGGGCGCGGGGGTCGTCGTTGGCCGTGCACAGCTCGGGGAAGTACTGCTCCGCCAGGCGGGTGACGCGCTCGTCGATCTCCACCTGCTCGGCCAGCTCCACGTCCGGGTGCTTGAGCACCTCGCGCAGGGTGCCGCAGTCGCCGCCGCCGATGATGAGCACCCGCCGCGGCCCGGCGTGGGTGAACAGCGCCGGGTGGGCCATCATCTCGTGGTAGAGGAAGTTGTCCCGCGCCGACAGCATGATGAAGCCGTCGATCACCATGAGGTTGCCGTAGTACTCGGTGTCGTAGATGGCGATGCGCTGGTAGGGGGTCTGCTCCTCGTGCAGCAGCCGTCCCGGTCCCAGGCGCAGGGAGAAGGCCGAGCCGCCCTCGTCGCAGGGCTCGGTGAACCAGTGTTCCTGATCGATGTGCATGGCGGGCCCCCGCGGAAAAGGGGGTGAAAGATAACCCGGGCGGGCGGCGCCGGCAAGGCGCCGCCCGCCCGGGGCAGCGGGGCTCAGCCGGCGCGCCGCCGCCGGGCCGCCACCCCGGCCGCCGCCGCGGCCAGGAGCAGCACCAGCACCGGGTCGAAGCCGCCGTTGCCCACCGTGCAGCCGCCGGCCACGTTGACCTGGCCGGGCGCGGCGGTGAGCAGTTGCGCCGAGTCGTCCTGGTCCAGGCGCAGGGCCACCACGTGGCGGTCGCCCGTCACGGCGCTGATCCCCAGGGCCACGCCGTCCAGGGCCAGGCCGCGGGTGAGGAACTGCGGGGCCTCCGCCGGCAGCAGGCTGGTGGAGATCGGCGTGCCCGAGGCGGCCTCGTGCACCACGACGGCGGGCTGGCCGGAGGCATCGGTGCGCAGCACGCGGGTCACGGCGCCGGCCAGGGTGTTGTACGCACCCACCTGGGCCAGGAGGGCCGAATCGGCATTGACCACGCCGGTCCACAGCGAGTTGTCGAAGGTCATCGCGGCGCCGGCCTCGCGCCTCACCGCCCGGCCCGAGGTGTAGTCGGTCCCGACGTTGTAATAAATGGCATCGTCCGACACGGCCGCCAGGGTCACCAGGTCCCCGGGCGGTACGGTATCCCAGGTCTCGGCAGCGTAGCTGGTGGTGTCGAAGGTCAGCAGGACGGTGGAGTTGTCCGCCTTCTGGTACGTTACGGCCACGCGTCCGGCCGAGGCCATCACCTGCGGGGAGTTGAAAGGCGCGAACAGGACTGGTTGCGCCGGCGCGTAGTTCTCCAGCGACACGCGGCGGATCGCGTTGCCGTCGAAGAAGAACATCTCGCTGCCGTTGGCGGCCCAGGGGGTCAGCGCCGTGCCCGGGGGCAGGCCATAGAACACGAAAGCCACCACCTGGCCCACGGCCGGGTCGAACTTGCGGATGAGATTCTGGCCGCCGACTTCCACCCGCAGCAACAGGCCGCCGTCGGGGGTGGGCGCCAGCGGCTGGGCATCGAATACGGACATGACGACTGTCTCCGGCTGCTGCGTGGCCAGGTCGCGGTAGCGTAACTCGTTATCGCGCAGGTACAGGGCCCCGGCCAGCGCCGGGCCGGCGCCGTCGTCCCGGTAGACCGGCCGCACCCAGGCCACGTCCGTGCCAAGATCCTGGGCCGGCTCATCGCCGGCCTGGTCGGCGCGCACCATGCGTGTGGGGTTGTCGATCTGGGTGTTGCACTGGTTATCGGGGCCCGGCAGCTCGTAGACGTAACGGCTGCGCTCCGGCGCCAGCGGGTCGGGCAGCAGGCGGGCGTCGCAGATCACGCTGGCCGTGGTTTCGCTGGACACCTGCACCGGGGTCTGGTCGGCGCCGCGGCGGGCGTCCACGCGCCAGATCTTGCCGTCGCGGGCATAGATCACCGCCCACGGGCGCAGGTTGCTCACGGTGCCGCCGCCGGCATCGTCGCCTTCCGGCACCAGTTGCATCCTCCCTGTCACCGTCCCGGCATCGACCTCCTTGGTGGTGAGATCGGCCGGGTCCACCGCGGTCACGGGGCTGGCATAGAAAAAGGTCCGGCCGGGGTCGGCCGCGGGCGCCGGGGTCCCGCCGCCGCCTCCGCCGCCGCAGCCGGCGAGCGCGAGGACCGCGGCCAGGGGGGCCGTTCGCATGAGCTTGGTCGGGTTCATTGCTGTCTCCTCCCTTCGGACTGGGTTTGCCCCTGGGTCGCGGCAGGCGCCCCGGCGGTTCAATGGCCGGTGCCTTTGTCCGCGGCCGCGGGCTTGCTAGACTGCCCGCCTTGCCATGAACCCCTGGACCCCGCAGCAGGCCCTGGAGACCTACGCCGTCGAGCGCTGGGGCGAGGGCCATTTCGACGTGGACGGCGCCGGTCGCCTGCGGGTGCGCCCGGGCGGCCCCGGGACGCCGTCGGTGGCGCTGGCCGACGTGGTGGCGGCGGCGGGGCGCGCGGGCCTGTCCCTGCCCCTGCTGGTGCGCTTTCCCGGCATCCTCCACCACCGGGTGGCGGAACTGCGCGGGGCCTTCGCCCGCGCCATGGCGGCGGCGGACTACGCCGGCGCCCACGTGGCGGTGTACCCGGTCAAGGTCAACCAGCAGCGGCGGGTGGTGGAGGAGATCCTGGCCGCCGGCGGCGTGGGCCTGGAGGCCGGCTCCAAGCCCGAACTCATGGCGGTGCTGGCCCTGGCCCCGCAGGCCGACGGCATCGTGGTGTGCAACGGCTACAAGGACCGCGAGTACGTGCGCCTGGCCCTCATGGGCCGGGCCCTGGGCCTGCGCGTGTTCATCGTGGTGGAAAAGCTCTCGGAGCTGGAGCGGGTGCTGGCCGAATCCCGCGACCTGGGCATCGCCCCCTTGCTGGGGGTGCGCGTGCGCCTGGCCTCCATCGGCCGTGGCAAGTGGCAGAACACCGGCGGCGAGAAGGCCAAGTTCGGCCTGCTGGCGGAGCAGCTTCTCCAGGTGGTGGAACGGCTGCGACAGGAGGATGCACTGGACACCCTGCAGCTTTTGCACGTGCACATGGGCTCGCAGATCGCCAACATCCGCGACATCCAGCGCGGCCTGCGCGAGTGCGCCCGCTACTACGCCGAGCTGCGCCGGCTGGGGGCGCCGGTGGAATGGGTGGACGTGGGCGGCGGCCTGTCCGTGGACTACGAGGGCACCCGCTCGCGGCACGAGTACTCCATGAACTACACCGTGCAGGAGTACGCCAACAACGTGGTCCAGGTCCTGGCCGAGACCTGCGCCGGTGCCGGCCTGCCACCGCCCGGCATCCTCACCGAGTCGGGCCGCGCCATGACCGCCCACCACGCGGTGCTGGTGACCGAGGTGGTGGACACCGAACACGCCGACGGCACGCCCCCGCCCGCGCCCGCCCCGGACGACCCGGTGCAGCTGCGCAACCTGCATGCCGAGCTGGCGGCGCTGGAACGGGATCGCGGCCGCTCGCCGGTGGAGGCGTTCCACGACGCCGCCCACTGGCTGGCGGAGATCCAGGACATGTACGTCCACGGCGGCGCCGACCTGGACCAGCGGGCGCGGGCCGAGCGCTGCCACCAGGCCATCTGCCGCCGGGTCCAGGCGCGGCTGGACCCGGCGGCCGCCGCCCACCGCGAGGTCCTGGACGAACTCAACGAAAAGCTGGCCGACAAGTACTTCTGCAACTTCTCCCTGTTCCAGTCCCTGCCCGACGTGTGGGCCATCGACCAGATCTTTCCCGTCGTGCCCCTGGCCCGGCTCGACGAGCGCCCGGACCGGCGCGCCGTGATCGAGGACCTCACCTGCGACTCCGACGGGCGCATCGATCACTACGTGGACCGCGCCGGGGTGGAGAGCACCCTGCCGGTGCACGCCCTGCGTCCCGGCGAGCGCTACCTGCTGGGGATGTTCCTGGTGGGCGCCTACCAGGAGATCCTGGGCGACATGCACAACCTGTTCGGCGACACCCACTCGGTGCACGTGGCGGTGGAGGGCGAGGACCGCTTCCGCCTGGAAGAACCCCTGCACGGCGACACCGTGGCCCACGTGCTGGAGCTGGTGCACTTCGACCCCGAGGAGCTGCGCCGGCGCATCCGCGAGCGGGCGGCCGCCGCCGGCCTGCCGGCCGACACCACCGCCCGCTACCTGGAGGAACTGGAGGCCGGGCTGGCCGGCTATACCTACCTGGAAGACTGAAGATAAAATTCGCGATGAATCGTGTTTTCGTGCCTCGATGACAGGCACCGGGCGGGCCATCGTGTCATGGGTCAATCCCGTAGGGCGGCACCGCGCAGCGATGCCGCCGCCCGGCGTCACCCGGGTGTCGGCTTTCGCAGTGCTCAAGCCGACCTACGTTCGGGAGGACGGGGGACAGAAGACGGACGACAGAAAGGCTGCTTCACGCGAAATCGATTGGTCCTTCGCGTTCTTTGCGTCCTTGGCGCCTTTGCGTTGACATCCAGAGGCCCGTAGCCCGGATGGAGCGCAGCGGAATCCGGGGACCATGCCGGTGCCCTCCGGGATGACGGCCCTCGCGGACCTGCATCCGGGCGACGGCCCGTTTTCTGTCGTCCGTCCTCTGTCTTCTGCAGGGGCAGGGTGCGTTCGCGGGGCGAACGCACCGGCCGCGAGGCGCACCGAAAAAACCATCTCGTCCTCCATCCGGGACACGGGAGCGAGGAAAACCAGGCGACCGGCGCGTGCACGGGCGCGCGCCGCGGTGCGACCTGTGTCGTTTCCCCGCCGCCGGGCCCCTGCGTATAATCGGCCCGTCGTGCCCACCGGGAGCCCCTCATGCCCAAGCC
>JALSIK010000085.1 GCA_026990045.1 Chromatiales bacterium
CTCACCGGCCGGGTCTCCATGCCGAGCCACCGTGCCAGGCGGGCGCGCATGGCCGGGGTTCCGCTCAGTCGGTTCCGAACACGGCCGCGGCGTCGAACACCGGGCCGTCCACGCACACCCGCTTCATGGCCGGGCCGCCGGGGGTGCGCACGCGCACGGTGCAGCCGGCGCAGCCGCCCACGGCGCAGGCCATGAACTCCTCCAGCGAGACCTGGCACGGCAGGCCGAACTCCCCGGCCAGCAGGGCCACCGCCTCCAGCATGGGGTGGGGCCCGCAGGCGTACACCGCCACCTGGGCGCGGGCCGGTTCCGGCAGGGCCTCCAGCCACAGCCGTGCCAGGGCGGTGACGTAGCCCTCGAAGCAGCCGGGGTAGCCCTGCAGGCTGGCCAGGCGGCTGGCCACGCCCCAGTCTTCCAGCAGGGGCATGGCGCCGATGACGCCCTCGGGCATGCCCGGGACCTGGAAGGCGGAAGGGCGGGCGCGGAACGGGAACGGCACCTCGGAGCCGAGCACGGCGAAGGGGGCGTAACCGCCGGCCCGGCGCATGGCGTCGGCGAGGAAGACCATGGGCGGGATGCCCACGCCGCCGCCCACCAGCAGCGGCTGGCGCCGCTCCGCCAGCAGGGTGAAGGGGCGGCCGATGGGGCCCATGAGGTTGACGCGCTCGCCCGGCACCCGCTGTGCCAGCAGCCGGGTGCCCTCGCCCACCACCTTGTACAGGAACTCCACCCAGCCCTTGCGGGCGTCGGTGCGCATGATGGACAGGGGCCGGCGCATGGGCAGCAGGGGATGGCAGCGCAGGTGGGCGAACTGGCCCGGCTGCGCGTGGTGCGCGGTCTCCGGCGCCTGCACCCGCAGGATGTGCTGGTCGCCGTCCAGGTGATGGTGGGAGAGGACCTCGGCCTCTTCCACGAAGATGGTCCCGCGGTGGGCGCGGTCGAGGCCGGCGGTCACGGCGGGTCCTCCCGCTGGAACACCACGCGCCCGCCCACCAGGGTATGGGTCACCCGCCCTTCCAGCTCCCAGCCGGCGAAGGGCGTGTTGCGCCCGCGCGAGACCAGGCGGTCCGGCTCCACCGTCCAGTGGGCGTGGGGGTCGAAGATGCACACGTCCGCCGCCGCCCCGGGCGAGAGGGTGCCGGCGGCCAGGCCCAGCACCCGCGCCGGCTCGCAGGTGAGGCGGGCGATGACGGCGGACAGGTCCAGCGGCTCGTCGTCCCCGGCCAGGCGCAGGGCCAGGGGCAGCAGGGTCTCCAGGGCCGAGATCCCGGGCTCGGTCTCGCAGAAGGGCGCCAGCTTGGCGTCGGAGTCATGGGGCTGGTGGTCGGAGCAGATGGCGGTGACGGTGCCGCGCACCAGCCCGGCGCGCAGGCCCTCGAGGTCGCGCCGGGTGCGCAGGGGCGGGCGCAGGTGGCAGTTGTTGTCGAAGAAGCCGATGTCCATCTCGGTGAGGTGGAGCTGGTGCGCGGCCACGTCGGCGGTCACCGGCATGCCGTCGTACTGGGCCCGGGCCAGCAGGTTCACCGAGCGCGCCGCGGACAGGCGGCAGAAGTGGACCCGTGCCGGCACCTGCTCCAGCAGCATGAGGATCTGGGCCACCGCCACGGTCTCGGCCGAGGCCGGAATGCCGGGCAGGCCCAGGCGGGTGGCCACCACGCCCTCGTGGACGCAGCCCTCCTGCGCCAGGTGCGGATCCTCGGGCTGGATGAACACGGTGAGGTCGTGGGAGGCGGCGTACTCCAGCGCCCGGCGCAGGACCAGGGTGTCGTGCACCGGGCGCCGGGCGTTGCTCACGCCCACGCAGCCGGCGCGCTTGAGCTCGGCCATCTCGGCGAGCTGGGTGCCCTCCAGGCCCACGGTGAGCGCGCCCAGGATGACCACCCGGGCGGCGCCGGCGGCCTCGGCCCGCTGGTGGATGAGTTCCACCACCGCGGCGGTGTCCACCACCGGGTGGGTGTCGGGCGGCATGCACAGGGTGGTGATGCCGCCGGCCGCCGCCGCCGCGCACTCGGAGGCGATGGTGGCCTTGTGCTCCTCGCCCGGCTCGCGCAGGCGCGCGGCCAGGTCCACCAGCCCCGGCGCCACCACGCGGCCGCCGGCGTCGAGGGTGCGCTCGGGGCGGAAGCCGTCGGGGGCCGCGGGCCCCACGGCCACGATGCGCCCGTCGGCGATGAAGACGTCGGCCGGCCCGTCGAGGCCGTTGGCCGGGTCCACCACGCGGCCGCCGGTGATGGCCAGGGTGGTCATGCCTCGCCTCCGGCCCGGCCCAGGGTCATGGCCATGATGGCCATGCGCACGGCGATGCCGTGGGTCACCTGCTCCAGGATCACCGACTGCGGGCCGTCGGCCACCGCCGAGTCCATCTCCACCCCGCGGTTGATGGGACCGGGGTGCATGACGATGGCGTCGGGCCGGGCGCAGGCCAGCTTCTCCGGGGTCAGCCCGTAGCACTGGAAGTACTCATGCGCGCTGGGCAGCAGCGCCCGGCTCATGCGCTCGCGCTGCAGGCGCAGCATGATGACCACGTCCACCCCGTCCAGGCCCGCGGCCAGGTCGTGGTAGACGTGCACGCCCAGCTGCGGGGCCTCCACCGGGATCAGGGTCTCCGGGCCCACCACCCGCACGTCGGGCACGCCGAGGATGTTGAGGGCGTGGATCTGCGAGCGCGCCACGCGCGAGTGCATGATGTCGCCCACGATGGCCACCGACAGGCGGGTGAAGTCACCCTTGTGGCGGCGGATGGTGAACATGTCCAGCATGGCCTGGGTGGGGTGGGCGTGGCTGCCGTCGCCGCCGTTGATGACCGAGACGTGCGGGGCCACGTGGCGGGCGATGAAGTGGGCCGCGCCCGGGCTGGCGTGGCGCACCACGAACATGTCGCAGTGCATGGCCTCCAGGTTGCGCAGCATGTCCAGCAGGCTCTCGCCCTTGGCGGTGGACGAGGCGCTGACGTTGATGTTGAGCACGTCGGCCGACAGCCGCTTGGCCGCCAGCTCGAAGGTGGTGCGGGTGCGGGTGCTCACCTCGAAGAACAGGTTGATGATGGTGCGCCCGCGCAGCAGCGGGACCTTCTTCACCGGCTGGTGGCCGACGGTGGTGAAGTTCTCGGCGTAGTCCAGGATCTCGGTGAGGATCTCCCGGCTCAGGCCCTCGATGGTGAGGAAGTGCCGCAGCCGGCCCTGGTCGTCGAGCTGGATGTCGCGCTCCCTCATGCCGGCTGGATCACCAGCGCCAGGGGCTCGGGCCCGGTGAGCTTGACGTGCTCGCCGGGGGCCAGCTCCAGCCCGGTGGCGGAGACGTCGGCACAGATGGGCAGCTCGCGGCCCGGGCGCGTCACCAGCACCGCCAGTTTCACGCTGGCCGGGCGGCCGTAGTCGAACAGCTCGTTGAGCGCGGCGCGCACGGTGCGGCCGGTGTAGAGCACGTCGTCCACCAGCACCACGTGGCGGTCGTCGAGGGCGAACGGCAGGTGGGACGGCCGCACCTGGGGGTGGAGGCCGATGCGGGTGAAGTCGTCGCGGTAGAAGGTGATGCTGAGGGTGCCCAGCGGGGTGTCCAGGCCCAGGCGCCGGTGCAGGGCCTCGGCCACCCAGACCCCGCCGGTGTGGATGCCCACCATGAGGGGATCGTCGATCCCGGCCCGCCGCAGGTGATCCTGCAGGTCGCTGGCCATGCGGTCCAGCAGGGTCTCGACGTCCGTGGAATCCGCCATTGGGGCGTCATTCTCTCACGGTGCCGCCGGCCTGGTCCAGCCAGGTCTGGAGCAGCAGGCGCGCGGCCCGGGCATCGATGCCGCGGCCGTGGTCGGCACCCTCGTGCTCGGCCTCCCACGAGCTGAGCCGCTCGTCCACCAGCTCCACCGGCAGGCGGAAGCGGCCTTGCAGGCGGCGGGCGAAGCGGCGCGCGGCCTCGGTGCGCGCATGTTCCGTGCCGTCCATGTGCAGCGGCAGGCCCACCACCAGCAGGTCCGGCTGCCACCGGTCGATGAGGGCCGCCACCTCGTCCCAGCGCGGGACGCCGTCGCGGGCGTCGAGGGTGGCCAGGGCGCTGGCGGTGCCGGTGACGGTCTGGCCCACGGCCACGCCGATGCGCCGGGCGCCGTGGTCGAAGCCCAGCACCGTGCGCGGGGGCGGCCTCACGCGTGGCCCACGTCCGGGGACAGCAGGCTGAGGTCCACGCCCAGGCGGGCGGCGGCCAGGGTCCAGCGCTGGTCCACCGGGGCATCGAAGATGATGGCGGGATCGGCGGGCCCGTTGAGCCAGGCGTTGGCGGCCATCTCGTGCTCGAGCTGGCCGGCGCCCCAGCCGGCGTAGCCCAGGGCGACGAGGAAGCGCTCGGGGCGCTCGCCGGCGACGATGGCCTCGATGATGTCGCGCGACATGGTCACGCCGATGTCGTCGCTCACCACCAGGGTGGCCTCCCAGTCGCCCAGCGGCCGGTGGAGGACGAAGCCGCGCTCCACCTGCACCGGCCCGCCCTGGTACACGGGCACCCGGGCGGTGAGCTCCGGGTCGGCGTCCAGGCCCATGCCCTGGGCGATGTCCAGCAGGGTGAGTTCCATGGGCCGGTTGATCACCAGCCCCATGGCGCCCTCCTCGTTGTGCTCGCACAGGTAGGTGACGGTGCGCGAGAAGTTGGGGTCCGCCATGCTGGGCATGGCGATGAGGAAGTGGTTGCGCAGGCTGTCGGCGTCGGCCATGTGTCGTGGTGCGTATCCGGTTGCAGGGGGCGTGCGCTCCTCCCGACACTACTCCGCCGGCGGCACCGGCGCAAGGGCGCCGCGCACGCTCTCAGCGCGCCCCCGTCACCAGTCCGCCGCCGGTCTTGAACCGCCACACCCGGGTCACGTGGAGGATGTCGGTGTCGCGGCGGATGGCCTCGGGCAGGGGCGGGAAC
>JALSIK010000086.1 GCA_026990045.1 Chromatiales bacterium
TGCCGCCCGGCGGGGCGACCCGGGCGGCAGGCTGTCGCGCACCCGGGCGAAGGCGGCCTCGGCCGCGGCGGCCTCCCCCCGTTCCAGCGCGACCAGGCCCTGCCACATGCGTGCCGCCCTGTGGTCCGGATCCAGCTCCAGGGCGCGGGCGATGAGCCGGGCGGGCTCTCCCTCCAGGCGGCCCCCGGCCAGGCGGCCCAGGGCGTGGGCCCGGTGCACCAGCAGGTCGGGGTTCTCGCCCATGAGGCGCTGGGCCCGCTCGTAGGCCTGCAGCGCGGCATCGGGCCGCTGCATGTCCATGTAGGCATTGCCCAGTCCCCACCAGGCCTCGCCGTCGGCCGGGTCGGCCTGGACCCGGCGCGCCATCATCTGCAACGCCGCCCGCGCCGCCCGGGCCTTCTCCCCGGCGACGCCGGGTCCCGGCGCCACCTCGGCGAAGACCATTTCGCGCTGCAGGTGGCCGTAGAGTGCCAGCGACCCCGCCACCAGCAGGATCACCACCGCGGCCGGCCACCACTGCAGCCCGCGCCGGCGTGCCGGGCCGGGGCCGGCCTCGCCTTCCAGGTCCTGCAGCAGGGCGCGGGCCAGCTCGGCGCGGGCGGCCTCGAACTGGCCGGCGTCCAGCGCGCCCTCGGCCAGGTCCCGCTTGAGTTCCTCCAGCCGGTCGCGGTAGATGGCGGTGTTGAGCAGCGACTGCGACACGTCGGGTCCGCCGCGGCGGCGCAGCAGGGCCCACAGGGGCGCGGCGGCGGCCACGGCCACCAGCGCGGCGGCGACGGTCCAGAACGCGGTCATGACGCGGAGCGGTCCTTGGCGGCCCGGCGCAGGGCGGCGTCGAGCCGCGCGCGTTCCTCGGCGCTGAGCGCGGCGGGGGCGGCGGCGCGCCGGCGGATGACGGCCACCAGGATGGCCACCGCCACGAGCAGGAACAGGAACGGTCCCAGCCACAGGAACCAGGTGGAGCGCTTGAAGGGCGGGCGGTAGAGGACGAAGTCGCCGTAGCGGGCCACGAGGAATTCCATGATCTCCTGGTCGGACTTGCCGGCCTGGATCTGGTCCAGGATCTTGCGGCGCAGGTCGCGGGCCAGGGCGGCGTTGGAGTCGGCCAGGTTCTGGTTCTGGCACACGGTGCAGCGCAGGTCCTTGATGAGGTGGCGGAAGCGCTGCTTTTCCGCCTCGCTGGCGAAGTCCTGCGGCTGCACGTCGCGGCCCTCCACGATGGCCCGGGCCGGCACGGCGGCCAGGCCCAGCAGCAGCGCCAGTCCCATGGCGGGCAGCACCTTCATCCCCGCCGCGCCTCCTTCGCCCCGGCCGGGGCGCCGGTCTCCGCCCGGATGTTCTCGATGAGGGGGACGATCTTCTCGCGCCAGACCTGCAGCGTCATGGGACCGGTATGCTTGTAGCGGATGATGCCCCGGGGATCCACGAGGAAGGTCTCGGGGGTGGCGATGACGCCCCAGTCGATGCCCACGCTGCCCGAGAGATCGTGGCCCGAGGTGACATAGGGGTTGCCCAGGCGGGCCAGGTAGCGGCGGGCGTCGGCCAGTTCGTCCTTGTAGTTGATGCCGTAGATCTTCACCCGGCCCTCGCGCGCGATGGCCATGAGCGTATCGTGCTCGGCCCGGCAGGACACGCACCACGAGGCCCAGGCATTGACCAGGGTCACCTGGCCCAGCAGGTCGGTGCGGCTGAAGGTCCGGCCGGTGTCCTCCACCCGCGGCAGGCTGAACTCGGGCGCCGGGCGCCCGATGAGCGGGGACGGGATCTCGCGCGGGTTCAGGTGCAGGCCCGCGTACAGCAGGCCCACCAGCAGCAGGAAGACGGCCAGGGGCACGAGGGTGCGGGCTTTCATGGCGCGCTCCTGGCCGGCTTGTTCCCCAGCAGCTCCTCGAGCAGGGCCTCGGCCGCCGCCTGCTCGCGCCGGCTGTCACGGGCCAGCACCCGGCGGTAGCGCGGGTCGGCCGCGGCCAGGATGCCGCCCATCGCCATGAGCAGGCCGGCGAGCCAGATCCAGCGCTGGAAGGGCTTGTAGTAGACGCGCATGAGCCAGGGGCCGTTCACGTCCCCTTCCAGCGGCTCGCCCAGGGAGACGTAGAGATCGCGGAACAGGCCTGCGTCGATGGCGGCCTCGGTCATGGGCATGGCGCCCTGGCCGTAGTCGCGCTTCTCCGGGTGCAGCACCTCCAGCGGCCGGCCGTCGCGGAACACGGTGACGGTGCCGCGGGTGGCGGTGTAGTTGTGCTCGCGCAGGCGGGTCACGCCGTCGAAGCGGAAGGTGTAGCCGGCCAGGGTCACGCTGTCGCCCGGGGCCATGCGCACGTCGTCCTCGATGCTGTAAGCGGAGACGAAGGTCACCCCGAGGATGAAGGCCGCCACCCCCAGGTGGGCCAGCCACATGCCCCAGTAGCCGAAGCCCAGGCCGGCCAGGGCCCGCGGCGAGAAGCCCTTGCGCCCCAGCCGCCCGCGCAGGCCGGCCGCCAGCGACAGCACCACCCAGGCCGCCAGGCCCACGCCCAGGGCCAGCATGAGGCGCCCGGTGGCCGAGTCGCTGGCCAGCAGCGCGGCGGCGAGCACGAAGGCGGCCGCCGTCACCAGGGCCGGTCCCCGGGCCTGGCGCCAGAGTTCCCGGATCCCGTGGCGCTTCCAGCGCAGGAGCGGACCGAGGCCGATGAGGACCACCAGCGGCGTCATGAGGATCATGAACACCAGGTTGAAGAACGGCGGCCCCACCGAGATTTTCTGCCCGGCGAAGGCATCCAGGGCCAGCGGGTAGAGGGTGCCCAGCAGCACCGCCGCGGCCACCACCACCAGGATCACGTTGTTGGCCAGCATCAGGCTCTCCCGCGAGAGCAGGGCGAAACCGGCGGCGCTGCGCACCTGCCCGCCGCGCCAGGCGTACAGGGCCAGCGAGCCGCCGATGACCACCCCCAGGAACAGGAGGATGAACAGCCCGCGCTCGGGGTCGGTGGCGAAGGCGTGCACCGAGGTGAGCACGCCGGAGCGCACCAGGAACGTGCCCAGCAGGCTGAGGGAGAAGGCGAAGATGGCCAGCAGCACGGTCCAGGCCTTGAAGGTGCCGCGTTTCTCAGTCACCGCCAGCGAGTGGATGAGGGCGGTGCCCACCAGCCAGGGCATGAAGGAGGCGTTCTCCACCGGGTCCCAGAACCACCAGCCGCCCCAGCCCAGCTCGTAGTAGGCCCACCAGCTGCCCAGGGTGATGCCCACGGTGAGGAAGACCCAGGCGGCGGTGGTCCAGGGCCGCGACCAGCGGGCCCAGGTGGCGTCCAGCCGGCCGCCCAGCAGGGCCGCGATGGCGAAGGCGAACGCCACCGAGAAGCCCACGTAACCGGCGTAGAGCATGGGCGGGTGGATGGCCAGCCCCGGGTCCTGCAGCAGCGGGTTGAGCTGGCGGCCCTCGGCCGGGGCCGGGAACACCTCCACGAAGGGGTTGGAGGTGAACAGCATGAAGGCGAGGAAGCCCACGCTCACCAGGCCCATGACGCCCAGCACCCGGGCCACGTACACCAGGGGCAGCGAGCGCGAGAAGACCGACACCGCCACCGACCACAGGGCGAGGATGAGCACCCACAGCAGCAGCGAGCCCTCGTGGGCCCCCCACACCGCGCTGAACTTGTAGATCTCCGGCATGGCGGTGTTGGAATTGTTGGCCACGTAGAGGAGGGAGAAGTCGTCGGTGAGGAAGGCCCAGGCCAGGGCGATGAAGGCCACCGCCACCATGAGGGCCTGGGCCTGGGTCGCCGGCCGCGCCACCCGCATCCACGCGGCGTGCCCCGCCTGGGCCCCGGCCAGGGGCACGATGGCCTGGACCAGGGCCAGGCCGAAGGCCAGGGCCAGGGACAGCTGCCCGATCTGCGCGGTCACGGCCGCGCTCCGGCCGGGCGGGCCATCTCGTGGGGCGGCATGGCGCCGGCCTGCTTGAGCGACTCGGCCACCTCGGGCGGCATGTAGTTCTCGTCGTGCTTGGCCAGCACCTCGCCGGCCACGAACACGCCGTCCGGACCCAGGCGGCCGTTGGCGATGATGCCCTGGCCCTCGCGGAACAGGTCCGGCAGGATGCCCTTGTAGACGATGCGGGTATCGTGGCGGGTGTCGGTGACGGTGAAGCGCACGGTGACGCCGTCGGCGTCGCGCTGCACCGAGCCGGCCTTGACCAGGCCGCCGGTGCGGAAGGCGCGCTGCACCGGGGCCTTGCCCTCGGCGATGTCGGTGGGGGTGTAGTAGTACATGAGGTTCTCGTTGAAGGCGGTGAGCGCCAGCGCCACCGCCGCGCCCACCCCGGCCACCAGCAGCAGCACCATGTACAGCCGTCGTTTGCGTGCGGGTCTCATTGCATGCCCCTCCGTTCGCGCCGCAGCCGGCGGGCGATGTCGCGCAGAATGCGCCGCTCCGTCCGGAACGGGATCACCAGGTTGGCCACCAGCACCGCCACGGCGATGACGTACACCGGCCACACGTAGGCCGCGTAGCCGCCCATGGCCAGGAAGGCCTCCAGGCTCTCGAAAGGAATCTGATTCATTTCGTCTCCACCAGTTCCCGCACCCAGGCGCTGTCCCGCTCGGTCTCCAGCACCAGGCACCGGGTGCGCTTGAGCAGCACCGCCGCGTAGTACACGCCGAAGGCCAGCATCATGGTGAGCAGGGGATAGCGCATGTCGGGATGCACCGTGCCGGCGATGCGCATGCCCTGGGTGGTGGGCCCCTGGTGCAGGGTGTACCACCACTCCACCGAGTAATGGATGATGGGCAGGTTGACCACGCCCACCAGGGCCAGGACCGCCGCCGCGCGCCCGGCGCTGCGCCGGTCCTCGATGGCATTGTACAACGCCATGTAGCCCAGGTAGAGGAACAGCAGGATGAGCTCGGCGGTGAG
>JALSIK010000087.1 GCA_026990045.1 Chromatiales bacterium
GCAGGTGGTCCCAGGTGAGCGGCGGGATGTCGAGGAAGGACTCCACCGCCTCGGCCATGGCCGGCAGCACCGGCTTGAGATAGATCATCAGGGCGCGGAACAGGTTGAGCCCCATGGTGCACACCGCCTGCACCTCGGCCTCGCGCCCCGCCTCCCTGGCCAGGACCCAGGGCTTCTTCTCGTCGATGTACTGGTTGGCGCGGTCGGCCAGGGCCATGATCTCGCGCACGGCCCGGTTGAAGTCACGGCCCTCGTAGGCCGCGGCGATGTCCCCGGCCGCGGCGGTGAACTCCGCGTACAGCTCCGGCTCCGCCAGGGCCGGGGCCAGGCGGCCCGCGAAGCGCTTGCTGATGAAGCCGGCGCAGCGGCTGGCGATGTTGACCACCTTGCCCACCAGGTCGGCATTGACCCGCTGCATGAAGTCGTCCAGGTTGAGGTCCAGGTCGTCGATGCCGGGTCCCAGCTTGGCCGCGAAGTAGTAGCGCAGGTACTCCGGGTCCAGGTGCCGGAGATAGGTGCGCGCGGTGATGAAGGTGCCCCGCGACTTGGACATCTTCTGCCCGTTGACGGTGAGGAAGCCGTGGCACCACACCGCGTCGGGCTTGCGGAACCCGGCCCCGTGCAGCATGGCGGGCCAGAACAGGGTATGGAAGTAGGCGATGTCCTTGCCGATGAAGTGGTACAGCTCGGCCCGGCTGTCCGCCGCCCACCAGTCGTCGAAGTCCAGGTCCGGGGTGCGCTCGCACAGGTGCTTGAAGCTGGCCATGTAGCCGATGGGGGCGTCGAGCCAGACGTAGAAGTACTTGCCCGGGGCATCGGGGATCTCGAAGCCGAAGTAGGGCGCGTCGCGGGAGATGTCCCAGTCCTTGAGCCCGCCGGCGAACCACTCCTCCAGCTTGCGCCGGATCTCGGGCTGGACGTGGCCGGCCGCGGTCCACTCCCGCAGCCAGTCGGCGAACTTGCCGAGCTGGAAGAAGTAGTGCTCCGATTCGCGGGTGACCGGGGCGGCGCCGGAGACCACCGATACCGGGTTCTTCAGCTCGGTGGGCGAATAGGTGGCGCTGCAGACCTCGCAGTGGTCGCCGTACTGGTCCGGGGCGCCGCAGCGGGGGCATTCGCCTTTTATATACCGGTCGGGCAGGAACATCTCCCGCACCGGGTCGTAGAGCTGGGTGATGGTGCGGGTGACGATGTAGCCCCCCTCGCGCAGGCGGCGGTAGATGAGCTCCGCGAGCCGGCGGTTCTCCTCGGAATGGGTGCTGTGGTAGTTGTCGAAGCCGATGTGGAAGTCGGCGAAGTCGGCGCGGTGCTCCCGGCCCACCCGCTCGATGAGCTCCTCCGGGGTCAGGCCCTCGCTCTCCGCCCGCAGCATGATGGGGGTGCCGTGGGCGTCGTCGGCGCACACGTAGTAGCAGCGGTGGCCGCGCAGGCGCTGGAACCGGGCCCAGATGTCGGTCTGGATGTACTCCACCAGGTGCCCGAGGTGGATGGGCCCGTTGGCGTAGGGCAGGGCGCTGGTGACCAGGATCTGTCGTGGGGCCTCGGACATGGTTCTCCCCGCGGCGCGCGGCCGTGTTCTCGGTGTTTTTCCGTACTGCCAGGGGGCGCATTATAGCGGTTCCCCCGCCGGGGGGCGCCCCGGCCCTTGCCGGAGCGGCCCCGCGCCCCCATTGAGGGAGGGTACGGCCGGCCCGGTGCCCCCATTGACCCTGCGGGGCAGGTGGTGATAGGGCCGGTGGCTTGGTGTACCATACGCCCCCCAATCGCGCCCCGCCGGTGGCGGGGCGGCGCAGGCATCCCTAGAGGTAAGTTCATATGGCAGACGTGACCCGCGAGCAGGTCGAGAACGCGATCAAGGAATACATCGATCCCTACCTGGAGACCGACCTGGTGAGTGCCAAGGCGGTCAAGGACATCCGCACCGACGGCGGCAAGGTCGAGGTGGACGTGGTCCTGGGCTTTCCGTCCGGGGGCTACGAGGCCGAGCTGAGCGAGAAGCTGGCCGAGCGCATCCGGCGCCTGGACGGCGCGGGCGAGGTGACGGTCAACGTCTCGCACAAGATCCAGACCCACCAGGTGCAGAAAGGGGTCAACCACATCGACAACGTCAAGAACATCATCGCCGTGGCCTCGGGCAAGGGCGGCGTGGGCAAGTCCACCACCGCCGTGAACCTGGCCCTGGCCCTGGCCGCCGAGGGCGCCACCGTGGGCCTGCTGGACGCCGACATCTACGGCCCGTCCCAGCCGCGCATGCTGGGTATCACCCGGCAGCCCGAGTCCAAGGACGGCAACAGCCTGGAGCCGCTGGTCAACCACGGCATCCAGTCCATGTCCATCGGCTACCTCATCGACGAGGAGACGCCCATGATCTGGCGCGGCCCCATGGTCACCCAGGCCCTGGAGCAGCTCCTCAACGACACCCGCTGGAAGGACGTGGACTACCTCATCGTGGACCTGCCGCCGGGCACCGGCGACACCCAGCTCACCCTGGCCCAGCGGGTGCCGGTGTCGGGTGCGGTCATCGTCACCACGCCCCAGGACATCGCCCTGCTGGATGCGCGCAAGGGCCTGAAGATGTTCCAGAAGGTGGACGTGCCGGTGCTCGGTATCATCGAGAACATGTCCATCCACATCTGTTCCCAGTGCGGCCACGAGGAGCACATCTTCGGCGCCGGCGGCGGCGAGCGCATGGCCGAGCAGTACGACGTGCCGCTGCTGGGCGCGCTGCCCCTGGACATCCGGATCCGGGAGCAGGCCGACGGCGGCAAGCCCACGGTGGTGGCCGAGCCCGACGGCCGCATCGCCCAGATCTACCGCGAGATCGCACGGCGCATGGCGGCCAGGCTGTCGCTGCGGGCCAAGGACTTCAGCGCCGCCTTCCCCAAGATCGTGATCCAGAACAGCTGACCGCTGCACCGCGCCCCGGCCGCCGGCCGGGGCGCGCTTGCCCCGGTGCCGGGAACCGGCTAGCATCCCCGCCTGCGAGCCACCACGCCAGTGCAGGGGACACCCGTGAGCATCAAGTCCGACCGCTGGATCCGCCGCATGGCAGCGGAGCACGGCATGATCGAGCCCTTCGAGCCGGGGCAGGTGCGCGAGGTCGACGGCCGGCGCGTGATCTCCTTCGGCACCTCCAGCTACGGCTACGACATCCGCTGTGCGGACGAATTCAAGATCTTCACCAACATCAACTCGGCCATCGTCGATCCCAAGGACTTTTCCGACCACAGCTTCGTGGACTTCAAGGGCGAGGTCTGCATCATTCCGCCCAACTCCTTCGCCCTGGCGCGCACCGTGGAGTACTTCCGCATCCCGCGCAACATCCTCACCGTGTGCCTGGGCAAGTCCACCTACGCCCGCTGCGGCATCATCGTCAACGTCACCCCGCTGGAACCGGAGTGGGAGGGGCACGTGACCCTGGAGTTCTCCAACACCACCCCGCTGCCGGCCAAGATCTACGCCAACGAGGGCGTGGCCCAGGTGCTGTTCTTCGAGTCCGACGAGGTGTGCGAGACCTCCTACCGTGACCGCGGCGGCAAGTACCAGGGCCAGCGCGGGGTCACTCTGCCGCGGGCCTGAACACCCCGCTGCCCGGAGTGCGGGCCGGTCTTCATGCCGCGTCGTGGCGGGAGGATGCGGGACCGGCGTAACCCGTTCGGATTAGCCCTTGGGGTGGGGACACGTGGCGGTGAGCGTCCCGACGGAAACCGTGTCCCGATCTCCTGGCCGGTGTCCTTGCCGTCATGGAACGGATGTGTTATTTCATGGCCGAATTCCGGCAAGGCAAAACAAACCGGGATCGCTTCTTTCTTCCAGGGGGACAGCAATGATGAGAAACGGACAGCGCGCTTTCTGGATGGGCGTGTTCATGGCGGGGGCCTTGGGACTCTCCGGATGCGCCACGACACCGACACTGGGCGGGGCCTCCGGGATGACGGCCGGCGGCAGCGCGGCCGGGGCCACCTCGCAGGGGGAAAAGAGTCCCATCGAACACTGTGACGCGCCTCTGGGCACGGTGGCGGTCGAGGAGGACACCGGTGCCGAGTGGTGGTCGTATTACCGCCGCCACTATCCCAAGCTGGGCAGCATGATCCCGGTGCTGCGCCTCATCGCCCAGCAGTCCAATTGCCTGGTGGTGGTGGAACGCGGCCGGGCCATGCACCACATGAAGCAGGAACGCGAGCTGATGGCGTCGGGAGAATTACGCGGCGGCAGTAACTTCAGCAAGGGACAGATGGTGGCGGCCGATTACACCATGCGCCCCAGCCTGCAGTTCTCCAAGAAAGGCACCGGCGGCATCGGTGCCGCCATCGGCGGTCTCTTCGGCGGCGTGATCGGGGTGGCCGGCAGCAAGCTGAAATCCAACGAGGCGGCCGCGACCCTGCTGCTCATCGACAACCGGTCCAGCGTGCAGCTCGCCGCGGCCACGGGCAGCGCCAAGAACTGGGACATCGGTGGTTTCGCCGGGGGGTGGTTCGGCATGTTCGCCGGGATCAAGGGTTATTCGGACACCCCGGAAGGCAAGGTCATCATCGCCGCCCTGGTGGACGCCTACAACAACATGGTCAAGGCCCTGCGCAACTACAAGGCCCAGGAGGTCAAGGGCGGCCTGGGCAAGGGCGGCCGGCTGAAGGTGGGGCAGTAGCCCGGCCCGGCGGACCGGAGGCGAGGCGGGCGTCCGCCCATGCGGGCGCCCGCCTTTTTGGCCGCCTGCCGGCCTCCTGGCGGAGGCGGTGTCAACGGGCGATCGTCATGCCGGCACGTCCCGCTCTCAATCGCCTTCGTCGTCGTCTTCCGCCAGCGGCACGAATTCCCGGCCGTTGAGCCGTTCCAGGCGCAGCTCGGTCACGCGCCCGCGCTTGCGC
>JALSIK010000088.1 GCA_026990045.1 Chromatiales bacterium
CCCGCCGCGTTCCCCGCGCGAGCCCATCTTCGATCGCCTCATGGTGGAACGCCTCCTGGCCGGGGCCCTGGCCATCGGCGTGCCCGCCTTCCTGCTGTTCCAGTATCTCCTGACCCAGGGTTACAGCGTCGAGGAAGCGCGCAACGGCACCTTGCTGCTCATGGTCCTGTTCGAGAACATCCACGTGTTCAACTGCCGCTCGGAGACGCGCTCGGTGTTCCGCCACAGCCCGCTGCGCAACCCGCTGCTGCTGCTGGGCACCCTGGCCGCCCAGGGCATCCACATCGCGGCCATGTACACGCCCGGCCTCAGCGACGTGCTCGGGGTACAGCCCGTGTCGCCCGGGCACTGGCTGCAGCTCCTGGCCATCGCCCTGGTGGTGCTGGGGGTGATGGAACTGCACAAGCTGTGGTGGCGGTGGTACCGGGGCCGGACGGGGGCGGCGCCGTGAGCCCGACCCCGCGCATCAGCCTCATCGCCGCCATGGACGAGAACCGTGTCATCGGCATCGACAACCGGTTGCCGTGGAGGCTGCCCGCGGACATGAAGTGGTTCCGCCGCCACACCCTGGGCAAGCCGGTGATCATGGGGCGCAGGACCTTCGATTCCCTGGGCCGGCGGCCGCTGCCGGACCGGCTCAACATCGTGATCACGCGCGACCGGGCGTTCACCGCCCCGGGCGCGGTGGTGGTGCATTCCATCGACGAGGCCCTGGCCGCCTGCGGCGACGCCCCGGAGGCCATGATCATCGGCGGGGCGTCGTTCTACGAGCAGATGCTGCCCCGCGCGCAGCGGCTCTATCTCACCCTGGTGCACACCCGGGTGCAGGGCGACGCCTGGTTCCCGCGGTGGGATCCGAGGGACTGGCGCGAGGTGGAACGCGAGGAGCACCCCGCCGACGGGCGCAACCCTTTCCCATACACGTTCCTGGTCCTGGAGCGGATCGCCCACGGGTAGGGCGGCACCGCGCAGCGATGCCGCCGGCGGGGTGGCGGCGCCCTGCCCGCCGCGGTGATCCGGTGGGGTCAGTGACCCGGCGCGCGGCAGGGCGGGCAGTC
Source organism: Chromatiales bacterium (assembly GCA_026990045.1). Lineage (GTDB taxonomy): Bacteria > Pseudomonadota > Gammaproteobacteria > CAMYNG01 > CAMYNG01 > JALUTW01. The sequence goes on from JALSIK010000088.1 coordinate 1,059, forward strand.
GACGGCGGTGCGCGCGGGCGGGTCGGCATCCAGGCGCAGGGCGGTGAGGCGGCCGCCCCAGACGCAGCCGGTGTCCAGCGGATGGACACCGGGGTGGTCCACCGTTCCCAGCGTGGACCAGTGGCCGAAGACGATGCGCTCCCCGGCGCTGCGCCGGCCGGGCACGGCGAACCACGGCAGGGCGCCCGGCGGCTGGCTGCCCGGCGGGCCCTTGGCCGAGAGTTCCAGGCGGCCGTCGGGATGGCAGAAGCGCAGGCGGGTGAAGGCGTTGCAGATGAAGCGCAGCCGGTCGATGCCGGTGAGATCGTCGCGCCAGCGGTCGGGCCGGTCGCCGTACATGCGGGACAGGAACGCCTCGCACTCCGGCCCGCGCAGCACGGCCTCCAGCTCCCGCGCCCGGGCCCGCGCCTGTTCCAGGTCCCACTGCGGCGGCAGGCCGGCGTGGACCAGGGTGAAGCCCAGGTCCGGGTCGTGGTGCAGCAGCGGGCGCCGGCTCAGCCAGTGGACCAGGTCGTTGCCGTCGGGGGCGCGCAGCACCGCGGCCAGGCCGGCGTCGTCCAGCGGCGCATGGCCGGCGGCGATGGCCAGCAGGTGCAGGTCGTGGTTGCCCAGCACGCTCACGGCCGCATCGCCCAGGTCGCGCACGAAGCGCAGGCAGGCCAGGGAGTCGGGGCCGCGGTTGACCAGGTCGCCGCACAGCCACAGCCGGTCGCGGGCGGGATCGAAGCCGATGCGCTCCAGCAGCGCCTGGAACGGCTCGAAGCAGCCCTGGAGATCGCCCACCGCGTAGACGGCCATGGTCAGGCCGCCTTGTCCAGCACGATGCGGCGGAACCAGCCGCCCGGCTGCACCGGCTCGTCCGCCCGCACCGCCAGCCCCGGGACCGCCGCCAGCACCTCCTCGAACACCACGTCGGTGCGGGTGGCGATGCGCGCCAGCAGCGGGCTGAGCAGGCGGCGCAGGGGCGCGCGCTGGCCCGGGCGCAGGAACTTGTCCAGCACCAGGATACGGCCGCCGGGCTTCAACACCCGGGCGGCCTCTGCCAGGGCCCGTTCCGGCTGCGGGACCACGGCCAGGATCAGGTGCATCACCACGGCATCGAAGCAGGCGCCGGCACAGGGCAGGCGCATGGCGTCGCCGCATACCAGGGCCACGTCGCTTCGCTCCACCGCCCGGCGCCGGGCACGCGCGAGCATGGCCGGGGTGAGGTCCACGCCCAGGTACAGCGGCCCCGGCGGCAGCAGGGGCAGGTCCAGCCCGGTGCCCACGCCGGCCAGCAGCACGCGCCGGCCGGGGGCGGGGTCCAGGCGGGCCAGGCTGTCACGGCGCATGGCGCCGGAGGCGCTGCCCACCACGGCGTCGTACATGGGGGCCAGCAGGGTGTAGCTGTGGCGCAGCCCCATGGACGCGGTGTCAGTGGAGGGTGTGGGGCACGGACAGGGTGAAGGGGGGAATGGGGGCGTCGAACTCCACGCCGTCGTCGGCCACCATGTGGTAGCTGCCGTGCATGCTGCCCACCGGGGTCTCCAGCACGGTGCCGCTGGTGTAGCGGAAGCCCTCGCCGGGCTTGAGGTGGGGCTGCTCGCCCACCACGCCCTCGCCGCGCACCTCCTGCACCCGGCCCTCGGCGTCGGTGATGATCCAGTGGCGGGTGAGGAGCTTGGCCGGCACGTCGCCCACGTTGCGGATGGTCACGGTGTAGGCGAACACGTAGCGGTTCTCCTCGGGGCTGGACTGCTCCGGGATGTAGGCGGTCTCCACGTCCACCTGGATGTTGTACTCGGGCTCGGTGCTCATGTTCCGGCTTGCCGCCTGCGCCATGGGGTCGGGGTTGCCTAGGATAGCACGCGCCGGTGCGCTCAGGCCCGTGCCCGCCAGGTGGGACGGCCGGCGGCATCCACCAGGCCGTGGCGCCGCAGCCAGCGGAGGGCGTCGTCGGCGTCCTGCTCGAACCAGGCCCGGGCCGAGCCCAGGCGGAAGCTGTAGCCCCAGGCGTCCATGTCCGCCATGAGCCGGTCGCGCCCCACGCCGGGCAGGTGGTCGGCGAGCAGGACCTGCAGGTAGCACACCGCGGCCTCCTCCAGGGCATCGCCGCCGGCATCGGTGTGCAGGCGCGCGCGCCGGCCGCCGTCCATGCAGATGTAGTGGCAGGCCTCGTGCAGGGCCGAGTGCACCGGGGTGTCGGGGCGCAGGTGGAGGGCGTCGCCCACCAGGCCGGCCTCGGGCGGGCCCCAGAAGGAGCCCGGGATCCCGGACCCCGGCGGCAGCCACCGGGGCTCGAGGCCGTAGGGCGCGAGCAGGGACTCCAGCGCCCCCAGGGCCAGTTGTGCGCAGCGCATGACCACGGGTGCGCAGTATAGCGGCGGGATCTCCCGTTGCCAGGGGCGGCCAGCGGGTTGCCCCGGTTTTTTTCCGGCGCCCCCGGTGCCGTTACCGGCCCGTCAGTGCCGGCGGCGGACGATGCGCACCCGGTCGCCGGGATAGATGAGGTCCGGGTTGCGGATGCGGGACAGGCGCGCCAGCTCCGGGTAGCGGAAGGGATCGTTGACGTAGCGCTCGGCGATGTCCCACAGGGTGTCGCCGCGCACCACGATGTGCACGATCTCCCGGGGCTCCGGCGGGGCGGGAGGGGAAGCCGGTGCCGGTTCCGGCGCCGGGGGTTCGTCGGACGGAGCGGGCGGCTTCGCCTCGCCCGGTTCGGGGCGCCGCAGCACCGGCACCCGCGGCGGGGCCTCCAGCACGATGGTGATGTCGCGCCCCTCCCGCTCGATGGCGGCGGCGAACCCGGTGGCGGGCGCATCCCCCGCCGCCGGCCCGGGCCCGGTCGGGGAAGGGGTGGCGGGCGCGGCATCCTCCGGGGGACGGGGGGCAGCGGGCCCCGCCGGCGGTGGCAGGGGAACGGGCTCCGCCGGCACGGGGTCCGCGGCGGCCACCGGGTTCACGGCGGGCAGGGCGGGGCGGGCCTGGTGCGCCGGCCCGGGCGGGGTCCGGGGCGCCAGCTGCCACCACAGGCCCGCGGCGCCGGCCGCGATGAGCAGCAGTGCCACCGCCGCCCAGCCGGTGCCGCCGGAGTCGCCGGGCTCGGGGACCGGCGCCACGGGCGCCGCCGGCGGGGCGGGGGGCGGTTCCGGCCGGCCGGCGGGCCGTGCGGCGGGGCCGGGGGTGCGGGGCAAGGGGTCCGGGCGGCGATGGAGCGGAGGCGGCGCGGCGGCGTGTTCCGCGGCCGCGGTCCGGGATCCGGCCGGTGCCCGGGCGGCGGGCGGCGGGACGGGAGACGGGGCGGGAACGGTCGCCGCCGGGGCGGCGGCGGGCCGCGGCACCGCGGCCGGCCGGGTTGCCCGCTCCCGCCCGGTTTCCGCCGTCCTGTCCGCCGGTGCCGGCGGGGGCGGCGGCGCAGGTTCTGCGGCCCGGGCCGGTGCCTCCGCGGCCGGTTCGGGCGGCGGCGGGCCGGGGGCGGCGTCCCCGTCCGCCGGGGCCCCGCCGGAAGGGGGCGGTGCCTCCCGCGCGGGCCTGCCGGCAGCGAGGGATTCCAGCCAGGCCGCCAGGCAGTCCCCGCCGGGGAGCCGCTCCAGGCGGTGGAACTCGGCGTACAGGTGGATGCGGCCGTCCCGGGTCCAGGTGCGCTGGAACACCCCCTTGGGCAGCAGCGGCGGCAGCGGGCCCCAGCCCGTGGCGGGCCAGGGCAGGATATCCTCGATGGCGTCCACCCAGTAACCGGTGCAGCGGCCGCCGCGTTCCACGATGACGATGCGCCCGGCGCCCGCATCCTCCACCTCCACCCCGAAGCGCCGGCGCAGG
>JALSIK010000089.1 GCA_026990045.1 Chromatiales bacterium
AGACGCGCAGGAACTCGCACGGCAGCTCGAAGCGGCTGCCGTCGTCGAAGGTGATCTCCAGCTTGCGTGATTTCTGGTGCAGCTTGATCTCGGTGGGAACGTGCTCGGACATGGTCGGGTTACCTCTGAATGCCTTCTCCGGCTCTCATTGATGATTCGACGTTACGCTGGGTGCTGGGGACTGGCCGCTGGCTGCTGGGCTGACGATTGCCCCAGTCCCCGGCCCCCGGCCCCTCACAGTATGTACCGGCTCAGGTCCTCGTCTCCGGCCAGGCCGGCGAGCTGACGCTCGACGTAGTCGGCGTCGATGATCACGGTCTCGCCGCCGCGGTCGGAGGCGGTGAAGGAGATCTCCTCCAGCAGCCGCTCCATCACCGTGTGCAGGCGGCGGGCGCCGATGTTCTCCGTGCGCTCGTTCACCTGCCAGGCCACCTCGGCGATGCGCCGGATGCCGTCGGCGGTGAATTCCAGGTGCACGTCCTCGGTCTCCAGCAGGGCGCGGTACTGCTCGGTGAGCGAGGCGTCGGGCTCGGTGAGGATGCGCACGAAGTCGTCCACCGACAGCGCGCGCAGCTCCACCCGGATGGGGAACCGGCCCTGCAGCTCCGGGATCAGGTCCGAGGGCTTGGCCAGGTGGAAGGCCCCGGACCCGATGAACAGGATGTGGTCGGTCTTGACCATGCCGTACTTGGTGGTGACGGTGCAGCCCTCCACCAGCGGCAGCAGGTCGCGCTGCACGCCCTCGCGCGAGACGTCGGGGCCGCTGGTCTCGCCGCGCTTGGCGATCTTGTCCATCTCGTCGAGGAACACGATGCCGTGCTGCTCCACGTTCTCCACCGCGCGGGCCTTGATCTCCTCCTCGTTGACCAGGCGCGCGGCTTCCTCCTCGGTGAGCAGGCGCAGGGCCTCGCGCACCGGCAGCCGGCGCGTGGTCTTGCGCGCGCCGCCCAGGTTCTGGAACAGGCTCTGGAGCTGGCTGCTCATCTCCTCCATCCCCGGCGGGGCCATGATCTCCACGCCCAGCGCCGGCGCCGACAGCTCCACCTCGATCTCCTTGTCGTCCAGCTCGCCCTCGCGCAGCTTCTTGCGGAACTTCTGCCGGGTGGCCGAGTCGTCGGCCGACTCCATCTCGCCGCCGGTGCCGAAGGTGAAGGTGCGCGCCCGCGGCAGCAGGATGTCGAGGATCCGTTCCTCGGCCGCGTCCCGGGCGCGGTGGCGCACCTTGGCCATGGCCGCCTCGCGCGTCATCTTGATGGAGATGTCCACCAGGTCGCGGATGATGGACTCCACGTCGCGGCCGACGTAGCCCACCTCGGTGAACTTGGTGGCCTCCACCTTGATGAAGGGGGCACCGGCCAGCTTGGCCAGGCGGCGGGCGATCTCGGTCTTGCCCACCCCGGTGGGCCCGATCATGAGGATGTTCTTGGGCGTGATCTCGTTGCGCAGCTCGGGCGCCACGCAGGCCCGGCGCCAGCGGTTGCGCAGGGCGATGGCCACCGCGCGCTTGGCCTCGTCCTGGCCGATGATGTGCTTGTCCAGCTCCTGGACGATCTCGCGGGGGGTCATCTGGGTCATGCGGGCTCCGCCTCCAGTTCCTCGAAGCTGAGCTGGTCGTTGGTGTAGATGCAGATTTCCCCGGCCAGGCGCAGGGCCTTCTCGGCGATGGCGCGGGCGTCCAGCTCAGTGTTCTCCAGCAGCGCGCGGGCCGCGGCCCGGGCGTAGGGGCCGCCGGAGCCGATGCTGATGAGCCCGTGCTCGGGCTCGATGACGTCGCCGGTGCCGGAGATGACCAGGGAACTCCGGGCGTCGGCCACCGCCAGCAGGGCCTCCAGCCGGCGCAGGGCGCGATCGGTGCGCCAGTCCTTGGCCAGCTCCACGGCCGAGCGCACCAGGTGGCCCGAGTACTGCTCCAGCTTGGCCTCGAAGCGCTCGAACAGGGTGAAGGCATCGGCGGTGCCGCCGGCGAAGCCGGCGATGACCCGGTCCTTGTACAGGCGGCGCACCTTGCGCGCATTGCCCTTCATGACGGTCTCGCCCAGGGTCACCTGGCCGTCACCGCCGATGACCACGCGGTCGCCGCGCCGCACGCAGATGATGGTGGTGCCGTGAAAGCTGTCCATGGAGGGGCCCTCGCTGCCGGGCCCTGAATTGTACACCAGGCGCGGGGGCCGGGGCCCGCGCGGGGGCTCAGCCGGGGTCGCGGAAGCGGGACGGGTCCACCGCCATGAGCCCGCTGGCGAAGGGGTCGTGGCGGGCCGCCTCCTCGGACGCGGGCACCAGCTCCAGCGGGTGGGAGATGTAGTAGCCCTGCACGTAGTCCACGCCGGTGTCCCTGAGCAGGCGCAGGGCCTCGGCGGTCTCCACCCCCTCGGCCACGGTCTTCTTGCCCAGGGAGTGGGCGATGTCGTTGATGGAGCGGATGATGGCCAGGTCCATGGGATCGGCGGTGAGGTTGGCCAGGAACATGCCGTCGATCTTGATGATCTCCACCGGCAGGTTCTTGAGGTGGGAGAACGAGCAGTAGCCGCTGCCGAAGTCGTCGAGGGCGAAGCGGCAGCCCAGCTCGGACAGCTCGCGGATGAGGCGCCGGGCGGAGTCGATGTTGAAGATGGCCGAGCTCTCGGTGATCTCGAACACCAGGGTCGCCGGTTCCAGGGCGTGGCGTTCCAGCCCGTCGCGCACCAGGCGGATGAGCCGGTCGGAGTCCAGGCTCTGGGCCGAGAGGTTCACCGTCAGCGTGGCCCGGATCCCGGCGGCGTGCAGCCGGCCCTGGTAGGCCAGGGCCTCGCGCACCACCCAGTAGTCGATCTCGGGCATGAGGTTGAAGCGCTCGGCGGTGGGCAGGAAGGCCCCGGGGGTGATGGCCCGGCCGCGGCTGTCGGGCAGCCGCAGCAGGACCTCGTAGAGGATGTCGCCGGGCAGCCCGGTCTCCACCATGTGCGACCAGATCCCGCCCGCCCCGTCCGCGGCCGCCGGGTCCACCGCGGCCAGCGGCAGGATGGGCTGGTAGACCAGGCTGAAGGCGTTCTCGTCCAGGGCCCGGCGCAGCCGCGCCGACCACCCCAGCTCCAGGTCCATGGCCCTGCGGCTGTCGGCGTCGGGCCGGTAGACGTGGGTCTGGTTGCGCCCGGCCTGCTTGGCCAGGTGGCAGGCGATGTCGGCGTTGGCCAGGGCCTCGCCCGGCGAGGCGGTGTCGCGGCTCATGAGGTACACCCCGAGGCTGGCGCCGACGGTGTACACCCGCTCGTCGTAGGTGAACCGGCGGCCGGCCAGCAGGGTGCGCAGGTCCTCCGCGCACCGGCGGGCCTCCGCGGCGTCCACGTTGCGCAGGATGATGGCGAACTCGTCACCGCCGATGCGGGCCAGCAGGTCGGCGCTGCGCAGGCGGCCCGCCAGCAGGTGGCCCACCTCCACCAGCAGCAGGTCGCCGGCGGCGTGGCCGGCGGTGTCGTTGATGTACTTGAAGCGGTCCAGGTCCAGGTAGATGAGGGCGCTGGTCTCGTCGGACCGGCGCAGGCGGTGCACCTCCTGTTCCAGGGCGTCCTCGAAGTAGCGCCGGTTGAGGAGCTTGGTCAGCGGGTCGTGGTTGACCTGCCACTTGAGCTCCTCCTCCAGCAGCTTGCGCTCGGTGATGTCGCGGAAGGCGATGACCGCGCCCTCCTGCGCACCCTCGATGCGCAGCGGGTACACGGTGAGCTCCACCTGGACCAGCCTGCCGTCGGCGCGGGTGAAGACGGATTCCACCGCGTGCATGGCCTCGCCCTCCTCGATGCACTGGTAGAGGTAGCCGGCGTCGCGCGCCTCCTCCGGGTGCGGCGAGACGCTGGTGTGGAACAGCTCGGCCGGGTGCTGGCCCAGCAGCTCGTCGATGCGGGAGAAGCCCAGGATGCGCAGGGCCGCCGGGTTGACGAAGTTGATGCGGCAGTTGCCGTCGATGCCGTAGACGCCGTCGCCCACCGACGACAGGATGCCGTCCAGCCGCCGGCGTTCCTGCTCCACCCGCCGGGTGGCCTCCACCTGGCGGCGCATGGCGTCCACCCGGGCCAGGAACAGCTCGTCGGCCTCGTTCTTGAACATGCACTCCACCGCGCCCGCCGCCAGCGAGTCGGTGATGACCCGGTCCAGGTAGGTGCTGGTGAGGATGGCCACCGCCAGGTGGGTGCTGTGGGGTTCGGATTTGAGGCGCCGGCACAGCTCGTCGCCGTTCATCTCCGGCATGAAGTAGTCGAGGATGGCCAGGTCGAAGCCCTCCTCGGCCACCTGCTGCAGGGCCTCCTCGGGCGAGGCGGCGGTGACGGTGTCGTAGCCCGCGCCTTCCAGCAGCCGCCGGAAGCGGACCCGCGCGGTGGGCGAGTCGTCCACCAGCAGCACGCGGGCCGGTTCCGCCTGGCCGGAGGCGGGCGGGCGGTCGAAGGCCAGCAGCTTGTGCAGCGAGCGCACCGCGTCCTGGTGGTTGTCCCACAGCAGCAGGCCGGTGCGGGGCCGGGCCGAGACCCAGTCCATGACGGAGAGGGTGGCCTCGTGGGCCATGACCAGCACCGCGGTGTTGGCGCAGGCCCGCTGGCTCAGGGTGTCCAGCAGGTCGTCGCTGGCCCGGCGGGCGCGCTCGGGCCAGCCGATGACCACCGCGGCGTAGGTGCCCGGGTCCTGGAACCGGCGCCCCGCCGCGGCGTAGTCCTTCTCCACGTCCACCAGGTAGCCGCTGGGCTTGAGCACCCGCAGCAGGGCGTGGCGCAGGGTGGCGGAGGGCTCGACGACGAGGATCTGCTGCATGGGACTCCACGTGCCGGTGGCCGCGCGGCGCGGACCGGGAATCGGGGTGGCCGGTTCTTCAGTTTATCGTGCCGCCGG
>JALSIK010000090.1 GCA_026990045.1 Chromatiales bacterium
CCCCGGCCCGCGGCCGGCGCCGGCGATGCCCGATCAAGCCTTTATGTACGCGAGGGAAGGCGCGGCCCCGGGGGCCGAGCCGGCTCAGAACAGGTCGGCGCGGCCGGCGAGGCGGGCCTGGAGCCGGATCACCGCCTGGCTGTGGATCTGGGACACCCGCGACTCGGAGACACCCATCACCGCCCCGATCTCGCGCAGGTTCAGCTCCTCGTCGTAGTACAGGCCCATGACCAGGCGCTCGCGCTCGGGCAGGCCGGCGATGGCCTCCGCCACCAGGCGGCGCAGGTCCTCGCGCTGGAGGCCGTCGAGGATGCCGGGGGCGCCGTCGGAGACGTTGTCCAGCATGGAATCCTCGCCGTTGCCCATGTCCTCGAAGCTGAGGATCTTGTTGCTGCTGGCATCCTGCAGGATGTTGTAGTACTCCTGCAGCGAAATGCCCAGGGCCTCGGCGATCTCGTAGTCGCGGGCGTCGCGCCCGTGGGCGTTCTCGATCTCGCGCACCGCCTCGGCCACCATGCGCGACTTGCGGTGCACCGAGCGCGGGGCCCAGTCGTTCTTGCGGATCTCGTCCAGCATGGCGCCGCGGATCCGGATCCCGGCATAGGTCTCGAAGCTGGCGCCCTGGTCCTCGTCGTAGTTGCGCGCGGCCTCCAGCAGGCCGATCATGCCCGCCTGGATGAGGTCCTCGAGCTGCACGCTGGCCGGCAGGCGGTTGATCAGATGGCAGGCGATGCGCTTGACCAGCGGCGCATGCCGGGCCACCACATCGTCTCCCCCCTCCGGCCGGATCGTCGTGTACATTGCCAGGCCGTTCATGGCATCACCTCCGCGTCGTGTACGTCCCCGCCGAGCAGGCGCTCGACGAAGAATTCCAGGTGCCCGCCTGCCGCCCTGGGCACGGGCCATTTCTCGATCTTGTCCGCCAGGTTGCGGAACGCCGTGGCCGCGCGGCTGCGCGGAAACGCCTCCACCACCGCCCGCTGGCGGCGGACCGCCTTGACCAGGTATTCATCGCGCGGAACGTGGCCCATGTAGTCCAGGGCCACGTCGAGAAAACGGTCGCTGACCCGGGCGATCTTGTCGTAGGCATCCCGCCCCTCCTGGGCACTGCCCGCCATGTTGGCGAGGATGCGAAAGCGAAAGACCCCGTGGTCGCGGTTGAGCAGCTTGATGAGGGCGTAGGCATCGGTGATGGAGGCCGGCTCGTCGCACACCACCACGATCACGTCCTGGGCCGCGCGGGTGAAGCTCACCACGCTGTCGGCGATGCCGGCCGCGGTGTCCACCACCAGCACGTCCACGTTGAAGCTGAGCTCACTGAAGGCGCGCACCAGGCCCGCGTGCTCGGCCGGGCTCAGCTCCGCCATCTCCTGCACGCCGGACGCGGCCGGAATGATGCGCAGGCCGGCGGGGCCGTCCACCACCACCTCCTCCAGCCGGGCCCGGCCCGCGAGCACGTCGTGGAGGGTGGCGCTGGGCTGGATCCCCAGCAGCACGTCGATGTTGGCCAGCCCCAGGTCCGCATCCATGATCAACACGTCCTTGCCCTGCTGGGCCATGGCCATGGCCAGGTTGACCGAGACGTTGGTCTTGCCCACGCCGCCCTTGCCGCTGGTGACGGCCACCACCCGCACCGGCCGGGGCCGGGCCATGCGGCGCAGGCCCGCGGCCTGATCGGCGGCGGACATCTCAACCGTGTGCATTGGCCACCAGTCCTCCCACGGTAAAGGCCGCCTGGGGATCGTGATGCCGGGCGCCGGCCTCCTGCATGATGGCCACGCAGCGGCTCACCAGGGTGTGACTGCGCGCCACGTGCAGGTCCTCCGGCACCCGCTGGCCGTCGGTGAAATAGGCCACCGGCAGCCGGTGGGCCATGGCCGCCGACAGCACCCCGCCCAGGCTGGTGGTCTCGTCCACCTTGGTCACGATGCAACTGGCGGGACGCGCCGGGGCGCAGACTTCCAGCACCTCCTCCACCACCGCCCGCTGGGTGTTGGCCGCCAGCACCAGGCAGGTGCGCACCCGCAGGGCGGGATCGCCGAACAGGGAAAACTGCTCGTACAACCGCACGTCGCGCTGGCTCATGCCCGCGGTGTCGATGAGCACCAGGTCCTTGTCGCGCAGCCCATCCATCACTTCCTCCAGCGTCGCCATGTCCTTGGCCACGTGCATGGGCACGCCCAGGATGCGCGAGAAGGTGCGCAGCTGCTCGTGGGCGGCGATGCGATAGCAGTCGGTGCTCACCAGGGCCACCCGGCCGCGGCCGTGGCGCAGGGTATAGCGTGCCGCCAGCTTGGCGATGGTGGTGGTCTTGCCCACGCCGGTGGGCCCGATCAGGGCCACGATCCCGCCCCGCTCCAGGATGTCGTCGCCGGTGACCTGGAGGCGGTGGGCCAGGCGGCCCAGCAGGGTGCGCCAGTTCTGTTCCACCTGCGCCTGCTCATCGGCCTCCCCGGCCAGCTCCCGGGCCAGGGCCGGGCTCAGGCCCAGGCCGATGAGCCGCTTGAGCATGCGGGTGCGCATGGGATGTTCGCGCTGGGCCTCGCGCCAGGCCAGGCCCGACATCTGGTCCACCAGCAGCGCGCGCAGGGTGCGCAGCTCGTCCTGCATCCGGGCCAGGGCCGCGCCGTCGCCGGACCGCGGCGGCGGGGCGCGGCGGCGCTCCGCCGGGTCGCGGTCGTCGCGCCGCCGGCCGCCCGGCGGCGGGCCGGCGGGACGATCCACGTTGCGTCCCAGCCGCAGGTCCTCCAGCGCCGCCTCCCGCTCGCGCCGGGGCGTGAGGTCGGGGCCCCGTGGCGGCGTGAAGCGGGCCAGCAGGGCCTCGTCGTAGTCGATGGCGGCCACGATCTCGGTCCCGGTGGGCGTGCGGGTGTTGGACAGGATGACCGCGTCGGGCCCCAGGTCCTCGCGCACGAGGAGGATGGCGCGGCGCATGTCGGGAGCGTGGTAACGCTTGATCTTCATCCTCTCCTCTCACCCTGTCGTGGAACGCCGGCTCACGTGCCCGCGGCGCCCGGCGGCATGCTGCCCTGTTGTCCCACCGTGGCCACGATGCGGATCTGGCGGTCCGCCGGGATCTCGTTGTAGGACAGCACCTGCATGGACGGCACCACCTGGCGCACGAAGCGGGCCAGCAGGGTCCGCAGCGGGGCCGGGACCAGCAGCACCGCCGGCTGGCCGGCCATCTCCTGCTGCCGCGCGGTCTCCACCAGCGCCCCGTGCAGCCGTTCCGCCAGCCCCGGTTCCACTCCGGACAGGCCGTCCGACGCCTGCATGGTCTGATGCAACAACTGTTCCAGCTCCGGGGCCAGCGTGATCACCGGCAGCTCCGGCGCCATCCCGTTGATTTGCTGGACAATCAGGCGGCCCAGGGCCACCCGCACGGCCGCGGTGAGGACGTCGGGATCCTGACTCCGGGTGCCGTGCTCCGCCAGGGTCTCGGCGATGGTGCGCAGGTCGCGCAGGGGGATGCCCTCGGCCAGCAGGTTCTGCAGCACCTTCACCACCACCCCCAGGGGCAGGGTCTCCGGCACCAGGTTCTCCGCCAGCTTGGGCGCGCTGCGCCCCAGCACCTCCAGCAGGTGCTGCACCTCCTCGTGCCCCAGCAGCTCGTGGGCGTGGGCCTGGATCTGCTGGCTGAGATGGGTGGCGATGACCGTGCCGGCGTCCACCACCGTGTAGCCCAGGGTCTGGGCCTGGTCCCGCATGCCGGGATCGATCCAGTAGGCCTCGAGGCCGAAGGCGGGATCCTTGGTGGGCACGCCGTCCAGGGTGCCGAAGACCTGGCCGGGATTGATGGCCAGCTCGCGCTCGGGATGGACCTCTGACTCGCCCACGGTCACGCCCATGAGGGTGATGCGGTAGGCGTTGGGGGCCAGCTCCAGGTTGTCGCGGATGTGCACCGGCGGCACCAGGAAGCCCAGCTCCTGGGACAGCTTCTTGCGCACCCCGCGGATGCGCCCCATGAGCTGGCCGCCCTGGTTGCGGTCCACCATGGGAATGAGGCGGTACCCCACCTCGAGCCCGATGGGATCCACGGGGCTCACGTCGTCCCAGCTCAGGTCACGGGCCTCCGCCGGCGCCTCCTCCACCTCGGCCGGGACCTCCTCCGCGGCCGCGGCCTGCTCCGCGCGCCGGCGGCGGATGAGCCACGCGCCGCCGGCACACAGCGCGCCCAGGGTGAGGAAGGCCAGGTTGGGCATGCCCGGGATGAGGCCGATGGTGATGAGGATCCCCCCGGTGACCCCCAGCGAGCGGGGATTGGCGAAGAGCTGCTCCACCACCTGCTCGCCCATGTCGGCGGGGGTGGACACGCGCGTGATGATGATGCCGGCCGCGGCCGACAGCAGCAGGGCCGGGATCTGGGCCACCAGACCGTCGCCGATGGTGAGCAGGGTGTAGTTGCGCGCGGCCTGGGCGAAGGACAGGTCGTGCTGGCCCATGCCAATGGCCAGCCCGCCGATGATGTTGATGAACAGGATCAGGATCCCGGCCACGGCGTCGCCGCGCACGAACTTGCTGGCGCCGTCCATGGAGCCGTAGAAATCGGCCTCCCGGGCGATCTCCTCGCGGCGCCTGCGCGCCTCGTCCTGGTCGATGAGACCGGCGTTGAGATCGGCGTCGATGGCCATCTGCTTGCCGGGCATGGCATCCAGGGTGAAGCGCGCGCTCACTTCGGAGATGCGGGTGGCGCCCTTGGTGATCACCACGAAGTTGATGATCACCAGGATCAGGAACACCACCATGCCCACGGCATAGTTGCCGCCGATGACGAACTCGCCGAAGGCCTCGATGACCTTGCCCGCGGCACCCGGTCCGGTGTGCCCCTCCAGCAGCACCACGCGGGTGG
>JALSIK010000091.1 GCA_026990045.1 Chromatiales bacterium
ACGAGCGGCACTACCGCCTGGAGGCCAGCGGCCTGTTCCAGGGCTGGCGTGACCATGCCTTGCGCATCGGGGCCGGCGTGCACGTGGCGGACATGTACCGCATCAAGGAGGAAAAGAACTTCTCCCAGGCCACCGGGCTGCCGGCCCCCCTCCCCGGCGGGTTGCAGGACGTGACCGACACCGCGCCCTTCATCCGGCCCCACGAGCGCACGGTGAAGTTCGTCTATGTCCAGGACGAGTGGAACGTGGCGCCCGACTGGTCGCTCACCGCCGGCGTGCGGGTGGACGACTACTCGGACTTCGGCACCACCACCAACCCGCGCCTGGCCCTGGTGTGGAACACCAGCCTGGAACTCACCACCAAGGTACTCTACGGCCGTGCCTTTCGTGCCCCGGCCTTTGCCGAGGAGTTCAACATCAACAACCCGGTGGCCCTGGGCAACCCGGACCTGGAGCCGGAGACCATCGACACCCTGGAGCTGGCCTTCGACTACCGGCCCGGCGGCGACCTGCGTGCGGGGTTCAACCTGTTCTGGTTCCGCCGCCGCGACATCATCGATTTCGCACCGGACCCCGGCGGCAGTGGCGCCCTCATCGCCCAGAACACCGGGCGGCAGGCGGGCCGGGGGTTCGAGTTCGAGCTCAAGTGGCAGCCCCGGCGCCACCTGAAGGTGGTGGGCAACTTCGCCTATGCCGAGGTGCGCGATGACACCACCGGCGCCCCGGTGGGGTTCGCCCCCCGCCACCAGGCCTACCTGCGCCTGGACTGGGAGCCGGTACCGGGATGGTCCGTCCATCCCCAGGTCACTTACGTGGCCAACCGCGAGCGCAGCGCGGGCGACCCCCGGGATCCCGCGGACGACTACACGCTGGTGGACCTGACCCTGCGCTACGAGCCGGGGGACAGCCGCTGGGAACTGGCCGCCATTGCGCGCAACCTGCTGGATGCCGATGCCCGCGAGCCCACGGCCCCCAAGCCGCCCCTGGCGCCCGCCGGGTTCATCCCGGGAGATCTCCCGCTGGCAGGCAGGAGCTACCTGTTGGAGGCGCGGTACCACTGGTAGGACTGCCGTCGCGGACATCTCATCATGCTGACCGAGCAGGCCAGGAGGGTTGGATGCTGGGCACACGGAGTGTGCCTGTTGTGGCTGTTCGTCCTGCCGGGCGGCGTCCAGGCGGCTGTCATCGGGGTGCTGTACCCGGAGATCCGCGAGCCCTACCGTTCGGTGTTCCTCAACATGGGACGCGGCATCGAGGAAACCGTGGTGGGTCACCAGGTCGTGTACCGGGCCCTGGCCCGGGGCGATGGCACCCCGGCCATCCGCGCGTGGGTGCGGGAGCAGTCGGTGGACGTGGTGGTGGCCCTGGGCAACCGGGCCCACCGGGCGGCAGTGCCGCTGCGCGCGGACATCCCGGTGCTGGTGGGCGCGGTGCTGGCGTCTCCCGCCCTGCGCGAGATGGACGCCGTGGGCGTGGCGCTGGATCCCCATCCGGAGGCGCTGTTTGCCGCCCTGCGCCGGTTCGCTCCCGGGGTCCGCACCGTGCACGTGGTGCTGTCGGAACGCCGCAGCGCCTGGCTGCTGCCCTTCGCCCGCGAAGCGGCCCGGCAACATGGCCTGCTGTTGCAGGCCCATACCGTGGCCGGCCTGGGGGAATCGGCGCAGGTGTTTGAAGGCATCATTCACCGGGCCGATTCCCGCCGCGATGCGTTGTGGCTGGTCCAGGACTCCACCGTGGTGGACAACAGCGCGGTGCTGCCCTTCGTGCTGCGCGAGGCCTGGCGCCGCGACCTGGTGGTGTTCAGCTCGACGCCTGAGCATGTCAAGCGCGGGGCCCTGTTCGGGGCGTTCCCCGATCACGTGGCCGCCGGCCGGCGCCTGGGGGCCCTGGCCTCGGCGCTGGCCGACGGCCGCAACGGCCGCCTGCGGCTGGAGCCCCTGGCCGGGGTGCGGTTCGCCTTCAACACCCGGACCGCGGATCACCTTGGGCTGCGCGTGTCCCAGCGGGCCCGTGCCATGATTTCGCTGGAGTTTCCGGCGCGCTGAGCCGCCGGGGCGGTTCCGTAGGGCGGCACCGCGAAGCGATGCCGCCGCCGGGGCTGTGGGCATATAGACCGACGGTTGCCCGCTAACCCGCCGGCGTGCGCCGGTCCCGGTGTTGCCACACGATCTCCTGGCCTCGTTCATGGCGCACCAGGACACGGGCCATGACGAACAGCAGGTCGGACAGGCGGTTGACGAAGGCCAGGCTGTGCTCGTTGACGCGCTCGGTGCGGGCCAGGGTGACCATGCGCCGCTCGGCCCGGCGGCAGACGGTGCGGGCCAGGTGGCAGGCGGCGGTGGCGGGTCCGCCGGCGGGGAGGATGAAGTCCTCCAGCGGGGGCAGGTCGGCATTGAGCTGATCCAGCCACCGTTCCAGCCGCTTCACGTCGCCGGCGTCCAGCACGGCACGCCCCGGCAGGCACAGCTCGCCGCCCAGGTCGAACAGGTCGTGCTGCAGCGTGGTCAGTATCTCGTGCAGGTGGGACGGGAGATCATGGGCCAGCACCAGGCCCAGCGCGGCATTGAGTTCGTCCACCGTGCCGTAGGCCTCCACCCGCGGGCTGTCCTTGTCCACCCGGGCGCCGTCGCCGAGGCCGGTGGTGCCGCCGTCGCCGGTGCGGGTGTAGATCTTCGACAGCCTGTGGCCCACGTTTCAGTCTCCCGTCAGGCGGTAGATCACGGGCAGGTCCAGGTCCAGTGCCACGCCCTGCAGCAGCGGCGGGGCCCAGTCCAGTGTGCCGGTCCCGGCCACCGCCTCCAGCGCGGCCCGGTCCAGCACCCCGTGCCCGGAGCTGTGGACCACCCGCGGCCGGTGGAGGCGGCCATCCGGGGCCAGGCGCAGGCCCAGCACCACCCGGCCCTCCCAGCCGCGGCGCCGGGCGACACGGGGATAGCGGAAGCGCGCCGACAGCTCCCGCCGGAGCCGGTTGCGGATGAGGGCGCGCAGGTCCGGGTCCAGCCGGTGCGCGCCGCCGCTGGTCCCCGCGGTCGCCGCGGCCCGGGGAGCAGCGGCGACCGGGGGCCGTTGCCGGGAGAGCGGTGTCGAGGGCGGGGGCGGGACGGCCGGGGCCGCGTGCGGAGGGGACGACACCGGGATCGCCTTGCCCGCAATGCCGCGCGCCGGGACGTCCGGCGTGGCCACCCGCAGGCTCACCTGGAGGGCCGTGGCCGGCTGGCCCGGGGCAGGCGGCCGCGCGGCGGCAGACCACGCGGCCAGGAGCGTGCCGTGCAGGAACGCCGAGAAGACCAGCGCCGGGACCATGGGCAGGCGGGCACGGGACTGGCGGTGAAACACGCGTGGCTCTCCCTGTCGGTACCTGGCTGGTGCTGCCGCTCCACGCGGCGGTGCGGCGGACCGGGAGGGGAGAGCCGGGCGGGACGGACACCGGGGGTGCCCGCACGGCCGTGGCCGCCGCTCCCCGCGGCGCGCCGCCGGTTCGTTCCAGGCCGGTCTCCGGGCTCGCAGGCGGCGGATCCCGGACCCGCCCGGCGCATCGCCTTCCCGTTCCCGGCCGGAACAGTGGCTGGGTGATGCGCCTTCCTGCCTACCGTTGCGGGGGCAGCGCCGGCTTTCCCCGTGCCGCCCGCGGCGGGGGCACCGGCTTCCCGTTTCACCCCGCCCGCGCGGGCGAGGGCACCTGGAACGGCGTCGATGGGCGGACTGTACGCGGGGCCCGGTCCGGGTGTCAACTCGGCCCCGGCCAAGGGGCGTCCCGCTACGGGAGGTCGAAAAGCCGTGCCTTCCTTCATCGATGCGCCGGGCCGGGTGGACGCGCGCGAGGCGCCGGGGGGAGTGGTCGCCCCGTCCCGTCAAGGCCGTGTTGCGGCGGCCTGATGTTTTCTTGAAATCAATGACTTGGTAAAAATGTGCGCTGGCGCGCCAGTACCATCCGGCTATTGGCTACACTTGGAAGGCCGGGTAGGGTTGAGGGAGGAGGTCAAGACGGCCCCGGCAGTTTCCGATAACCAGGGTCAGGTGCGGCGGCGGGTTCAGCGGAAGGCCCCGGATCCGCCGCGAAGGCAGCGGTGTTCCTGACATGCGACGCATACTGGTGCTCAACTCCAAGGGTGGCTGCGGCAAGACCACCATCGCCACCAATCTCGCGGCATGGTATGCCGCCGAGGGTTACGGCACGGCCCTGCTGGACTTCGATCCCCAGGCCTCCGCCGGCAAATGGCTGAGCCTGCGGCCCGGCCAGCGGCCGCCCATCCACGGCGTGGCGGCGCACCGCCGTCCGGGCATCCACGAGACCCGGGCCTTCCAGCTCCGGGTGCCGCCCGGCACCCAGCGGGTGGTGGTGGATGCGCCCGCCGGTGTGACCGGCCAGGCGTTGCGGGACTGCCTGCGCGACGTGAACACCATTATCATTCCCGTGTTGCCGTCGCCCATCGACATCCACGCGGTGTCGCGGTTCATCGCCGATCTGCTGCTGGAGGGCCGGGTGCGGCAGCGGGGCATCCGCCTGGGCGTGGTGGCCAACCGGGTCAAGGAGCACACCCGCGTGTTCCAGGCCCTGGAGCGGTTCCTCGCCACCCTCAACATGCCCTTCGTCACCCACCTGCGCGACACCCAGAACTACGTCCACGCCGCCGAGCGGGGCCTGGGCATCCACGAGCTGTGGGACTCGCGGGTGGCCAAGGACAAGGCCCAGTGGGCGCCGCTGCTGGACTGGCTGGAACGGGACGCCCGGGCCCCGGCCCGCGCCAGCACCGCCTGAGCCCGGCCGGCGCCCCGGGGCGGGCGGCGGCAAGACTATATAGTTCACTACATAGTACACTATATAGTGTGCTATGTAGTATGC
>JALSIK010000092.1 GCA_026990045.1 Chromatiales bacterium
GCTGCCCAAGGGCTACGTGCGCGACATCCCGCTCCAGCTCAACGGCTTCGATGTCATCGCGGTCAACGTGACCAAGCTGCGCAGCGACAACGTGGACCCGCGCGAGTACCTGGACCGGCTGGAGGCCTGGCGGGTGCGGGTGGAAGAAGGCGGCGGCCGCTGGCGGGTCATCAACGACCTCGATCACCTGGAGCCCATCTTCTCGCGCCAGTAGGAGCGCCGGGCCCGGGGGCCAATCCCGCGGGGCGGCACCGCGCAGCGGCATGGGAGGGGTTGGGTGCGTTCGCCGCGCGAACGCACCGGGAGGAACGGTGCGACGGCTTCGCCGTCACACCCTGCGCGGTCTCTCCCCATGGGGGAGTGGGCCGGGGTGATGGGATCACCCGCCCCGGCCGGGTCCCGCTCCCGCCCCGCTGCCGTCTTCCGAGCCCCCGTCCCCTGGATTCAAGACATCCTTTGCCAGGCCGATATTGTTTACGGTACAGTGGTGCCGGAACCAGAGGGGACGACCACGAGCCACGGCACCCATGAGCCATTCCATCGAGAACACGCGCCGGCGCAACCCCATGTGGGTCTACGAGCACAACTACGCTCTGCTGGCGCACCTGTTTCCCGCCCTCCTGGCAGGGGATCGGGACCGGGAGACGGTGGAGGCGGGTGCAGGCCGGCTCGAGCTGCGGGTGGTGGAGCGCTGCCCGTACACGCTGATGGTGGAGGTGGCCCACTTTCTCGCCGGGGCCGGCCGCTGGGCGGCCCATTTCCGCATGCGGGTGCGGGTTTACCGCGACGCGCGGCTCGGCGAGGTGGTGGAGTGCCAGGATTCGGGGCGCCTGCTCCCCGAGTATCCCTGGCCCAACGCGCGCATGTTCCACCGCGACGAAAAGCACCAGGCCAACCGGCTCCTGCGGGAGTGGCTGTTCGTGGCCTGGCGCGAGCGGCGCCCCTCGCCGGCCGCGGCCGGCGCCTGAGTTCCGCGCACCGCTGCCGCTCAAGGGCCGGCCCGTCGCCGGCGCCGAGGAGGTGGCATGAAACCGACAGCACTGGCGCAGGTCCTGCTCGTGGCCGCGTGGGCGGCCGCCGGGCCCGTGGCGGCCTCGGGCGGCGGGCAGGTGGCCATCGACGTGTGGCTGCCGCGGGCGCACCAGGGCGACCCGGTGGCCCAGTACAACATGGCCCTGGCCTACCAGGCGGGGCAGGGCGTGCCGGCCGACCCCGTCCAGGCCGAGCGCTGGATGCGCGAGGCCGCGCGGCGCGGCCTGGTGCCGGCGGTCAGGGCGCTCAAGAACGAGGCGGTGCGGCCCGGCGACGACCGCACCATCGGCGAGGTGCTGGGTCCGCAGCAATGGGTGCTGGCGCAGGACCCCGACACCTTCACCCTCCAGCTCGCCTCCAGCCGCAAGCGGGAACTCATCGAAAAGTATCTCGTGGAAAACGGACTGCAGGGACGGGCAGGCTATTACCGCAGCCTGCGCCAGGGTGAGCCCTGGTACGCCCTGGTCTACGGCAGCTTTCCCACGGCCGAGGCGGCCGCGGCCGCGGTGGACCAGCTCCCCCCCGAGTTGCGCAAGTGGTCGCCATGGGTGCGGCGCATGCGCGACATCCACCGGGTGATGATGCGCGACGCCGCGCGGCTGGATCTCTGAAGCCGGGCCTGCCTCGCCGGGTCTTCTGCACTCTTTCTTCCTGCCCGGGGTGCGCCGGAAGGGACTGCACCGGGTGCCCGGCCGTCCGCGTGCCATGGCGGGCGTTGCCAATCTTCCAGGGGCCTGCGATACTCAGTGCCGGCCAGCTCGACGATGGGAACCCGGCACCGGGTCAAGCGGCGTGTGAACATGGATATTCGGATCCGGTCTCTCGCGGTGGCGGGATTGCTGTTGTTGCTGCCGGGTTGCGCGAGACTGGTCGTCTATTCCAGCGCCGACACCCAGGTCGGGGCGCTCGATCCCGCCCTGTTGCAGGCCCACCGCTTCGCCTTTATCACGCCTTCCACCATAACCGGGAGAGAGGAGGACAAGCAGGCGCTGGCGCTGGCGTTTGTCAGTATCCTGAAGGAGCGGCGCCCTGACATCCGGCTGGTACCCCTGTCGGAGACGCTGTCCGCCATCAATGCAGCGGGACTGTCCGAGCGCTACCGCGACATGTACGACGACTACCGCGACACCGGGATCTTCCGCAGCGACATCCTGCGCCAGGTGGGAGAGGTGACGCGTTCCCGCTTTCTCATCCAGCTCAAGCTGGCGCAGTTCGAGCAGGACAGCAGCGGGCGCTGGAGCATGCTGGGGTTCCGCCTGGTGGAGACCAAGCGGGCGCGCATGCGCTTGTTCTTCCAGATCTGGGACAGCATGACCGGCCGCATCGTGTGGGAGAGCCTGCACGAGCTGTCGGTGGCCAACGACACCTACACCGAGCGCGCCGTGACCTTCCGTGACGTGGCGCGCCGCGCCGCCAATGACGTCGCCGATCTCCTGCCGGGCCGGCCGCCGTCGCCGCCTTTCCCGGAGGAAGGGGGATAGCGCATCCCCCATGCGGGAGACGGGGGCAGGTTCTGCCTGCCGGGACGCGCCGCCCCGGCGCGGACGGCGGTGGTCATTTCTTCGCGGCCGGGGGCCGGAAGCAGGCCCCGGCTGGATTGCATCCGGGGTGACATCCAGGTTCGCCCTTGGTCTTCGACGGAGTGACGAGGAGCCGCCCGGCGCACACCCCCTCACCCCGCCCCTCTCCCCCGCGATGCGGGGGAGAGGGGGACGGAAAAACCGGTCCCGGCGCCGGGCCCCCGCAGCGGGCGAAAAAATGGTCCCCTCTCCCGCAGGGCGAGGGACAGGGTGAGGGGAACGGAACACCGGTTTTTCCTGCTTGTGCAACCCACCCCACTCTGCCCCTTTCATCCCGCGGGGGGTTCGGAGTTCGGAGGACAGAAGACAGAAGACAGAAGACGGAGGACAGAAAGGCCGGCTCGCCCGAAATGGAATGGTCCCTCGGGCTCTTTGCGTCCTTGGCGCCATTGCGTTGAAGCCGCAGGTACACCGGGGTCAACCCGTTCCCGTTTCCTCCGGCGCCGCCAGCTCCACGGTGCACAGGGCGGTGTAGCGCACGCCGCCGTCGGCGGCCTCGCTCTGGTAGAGCGAGAGCGTCTCCCCCCACCACGTCGCCTCCAACGCCACCGGTTCGAACGGCTTGAGCGGCCGGCGCCCGCGGGCGCTGCGGCGGCTGCGGGCCACGGTGATGTGCGGCACCAGGGGACGGCTCTCCACGGCGACCCCCAGGGTAGTCAGCGCCTCGCGCAGGGCCTGGTACAGGACGTCCAGCGCATCATCTCCGGCCACCATGGCCGCCACCACGTGCGGGCGCTGGGCGGGAAAGGGTTCCAGCCGCGTCAGCCGCAGGTGCGGCGCGGCATGCCGGGCGAGGGCGGACAGGGTGTCGCACAGGCCGGCGACGCTGGATGCCGGCGTGGGGCCGAGAAAGGCCAGGGTCAGGTGATAGTTGTCCGGCGGCAGCCAGCGCACCTCGCGCAGGGCACGTTCCCTGCGCATGGCCTGGGTGGCGGCATGCAGCGCCTCGCTCACCTCCGCCGGCAGCGGAATGGCGATGAAGGTACGCAGGATGCGGTCGGGATGTTCGTTTCCGTTCATGGTGGTTGCAGCTTAGATCGCATGCACGCCGGGTGACAAGGTTCCCGCAGCAGGCACCGGCGGGCGGTGGCCGTCGCCGGCCGCTCCGGGAAGGATCCGACATGTAGCCCGGATGGAGCGTAGCGGATCCCCGGATTCCGGCCCTGCGGACTGCATCCGGGCTGCACGATGGCTGCCGAATTCATGCAATGGTCAGGTCTGTTCAGCGGAAATCCCGCGACGGGGTGACCAGGTCACTCAGCAGTTCCGAGTGATCCACCAGCCGGCGGGCGACGAGGTGCTGCACCCCCTCCTCGCGCTGCACCGTCCCGTGCACGCCCAGCAGGCGCCCGTGCAGCACCTCGCGCCGGTGGCGCGTCACCAGCGAGGCCCGGACGATGACATTGACGTGGCCGGTTTCGTCCTCCAGGGTGAGAAACACCACCCCGTTGGCACTGCCCGGGTGCTGGCGGTTGATCACCAGGCCCACGTAATGGGCGGGCTCGTCATGGGGGACCCGTGCCAGTGCCGCCGCGTCCAGCGCGCCCAGTGCCGCCAGCCGCGGGCGCAGCAGGGCCAGCGGGTGGCGGCGCAGGGACAGGCCGGTGCTGGCGTAGTCCATGACCACCTGGCGTCCCTCGGCGGGCGGGCGCAACAGGGGCACCACCTTGTCTTCGTCGGGTGCCGGCGCCAGGGGTGTATCGTCGCCGGGCTCCAGCACGTGCCAGTGGGCGCGGTGGCGGTGGCCGGCGAGGGCGGCCAGGGCGTCGGCCGCGGCCAGGGCCCGGCGGTCGCGGGCATCGAGGCGGGCGCGGGCGAGGAAGTCGCGCACGTTCTCGAACGGCCCTGCGGCACGCGCCGCCACGATACGCTCCGCCCCCGCCCGCGACAGCCCCTTGACCATGCGCAGGCCCAGGCGCAGCGCCAGATCGTGGCCGGTCGCCGGCCGTGCCGCCGGCTCCAGGGTGCAGTCCCAGTCGCTGGCGCACACGTCCACCGGGCGCACGGTCACGCCGTGGCGGCGGGCATCCTGTACCAGTTGCGCCGGGGCGTAGAAGCCCATGGGCTGGCTGTTGAGCAGGGCGCAGCAGAAGACCGCCGGCTCGTGGCACTTGAGCCAGGCCGAGACATAGGCCAGCAGGGCGAAGCTGGCGGCGTGCGACTCGGGGAAGCCGTACTCGCCGAAGCCCTGGATCTGGCGGAAGATTCGCTCGGCGAAGTGCTCGTCG
>JALSIK010000093.1 GCA_026990045.1 Chromatiales bacterium
ACGTACCGCAGCTCCCCGTCCGACGTCACCGCCGGCACCTGCCGGTCGTCGCCCCCCGCCACCGCACGCGTGCGCACCCGGGCCAGAAACAGCACGTCCGCGCGCTCGCCCAGCGCATCCTTCACCACCTCCGGCAGCACGTACCGCAGCACGATCCGCCGCACCCCGCCCGTGGCCTCGTCGGACACGTAGTCCACCTCCACCGGCTCCAGCTCCACGTAGCGGCCCCCCACGCCCTGCGGGTACACCCGCAGGCGGCTCTCCAGCTCGCTGTGAAACCGCCGGAAATGCCGCAGGTGCACCACCGCCTGGACCGACCGCGCGCGCCTCACGCTCGCCAGGAGCGTGCTCCGCGGCGAGACTTCCATGGACACGCCCAGCTCCACCTGGAAGCCCCACAGGATGTCCATGAGATCGCGCCGCGCCAGGGACAGGTCCCGCCACCGGGCCAGCGCCTCGCTGGGGCGCGGGTCGGCCGCCGCGGCCCGGATCCGCGCCCAGGGGTCCGCGCCCTCCGGCAGCGGCGCCTCCGCCCGGAACGGGCCGTTCTTGACGAAGCGCTCCAGGGGGTCGTCCTCCAGGTGCGCCGCCGCCACCATGAAGGCCACGAACAGCACCACCGATGCCAGCAAACCCACCGCCAGGCCCAAGGTCACCCCCGAGGCCATGGCATAGGTGAAACCGCCGGCAGATACTGCGGCTCCGAATCCCAAAAAATATGCGGTGGCTGCATCTTCGTCAGATTCACGCAAGTTCGTCACCGCGTCCACCACGCACAGCCCGGCCGTCAACCACCACGCCCCCGCGCCCAACCGGGCGGCCCAGACGCGGGCGGTCATCATGCGGCTTTCGATCCCCCGGGCCTCGTAATGGCGCTCCAGCAGCCCGGCGCCGTAGCTGGCCGCCCCCAGCACGGCCTCGCTGACGGCGAGCACGTCGCGCGCCGAGGCCCCGGACTCCGCCGCCTGGCGCACCGCGAGCTGGAGGTTGAGCAGCTCCACCACCCCCAGCAGGCCGGTGAGGCCCTTGTCGTAGAGGGGCGATTGCTTGATGGCCTCGGCCAGGCGCGCGCCGGTGCGGTCGCGCACCACCAGGGACTTGACGTTTTCCACCAGCACCCGCGCCCGCGCCGGCCCCGGCGCCGCCGGGTCGAACCCGGCCATGGCCACCGCCAGGCGCACGGGGCCCGACACCGCCCGCGAGACGCCCTCGGCCGGCAGGGTGCCGGCCGCGGCCAGGGCCCGGGCCGCGGCCGGGCTGTCGCTGGCGGCGCGGATGGCGCGGCCGTGGTCGGCCAGCTCGACGATCTCGGTGCGCACCGCGCCCGGCACCGTGCGCCACCCCCGCCCCGGCGGCGGCTGGCTGACGTGGGCGTATTCCACCTCGGCCCGCAGGGACCAGCCGGGCCCCTCCACCGAGGCGATGATCCGGCCCAGCCGGGGCAGGAAGGCCAGGTCCTGCTTGGGCAGGGCGGCGAAGGCGTCCACCAGCGCGGTGAGGGCGTCGCCCCACCGGGCCAGCAGGTCCGGCGCCGTGCGCATGTCGCTGTGCAGCTCCACCGCCTGCATGAGCAGGCCGCCGGCGGCGTTCTCCTCGCGCAGGACCCGCGCCAGGTAGTCCAGCGCCGGGTCGGCGCCGGCGGCGCCTTCCCGCGGCGGGTCCAGGTGGGCGTCGCGCGCCTCGGGCGCCAGCGCCAGCAGCCGGTGGTGGAAGGCCAGCCAGCACTTGCCTTCCAGGCGCACGGCGGGGTCGGAGTGGGCGGCGAAGTCCCACAGCACGCCCTGGTAGGCCTCGCCGTCCAGCACCGCCCGCAGCGCCTCGCGCGCCCGGGCGATGCGCTGGCGCGCCCGGGCCCGTTCCTCCCGCCCCAGGACCAGGTGCAGGAGGTCCCGGTTGAGGTGGGCGCCGTAGCGCTCCTCCAGCTCGGGGTCGCTCCAGGCCAGCCGGTGGAGGAGGGCGGCCATGGCGAACTGGTCGCCCACCGCGGGGTCGGGCTCGCCCTCGGTCCCCGGCGCCACGCCGGTGGCCAGCGCGCGCAGCAGCGCGTCCATCCCGGCCCAGGCCTCCGACAGCGCCGCCGCCCGGCGGTGGGCCACGCCGAAGGGATCGGGCAGGGGCAGCGCCGGGACACCGGTGCCGGCATAGGGCGCCGTGTACCCGTTGCGGGGCACGCGGGCCACGTCCACCAGCGGGCCTTGCGCGGGCAGGGCGCCGGGCGAGGCGGGCAGCGGCACCCGCACCGCGCGCCGGGCCAGGGCCTGCTTTTGATCCTCGCCGGGCGCCTGCGCCGGGCGGCGCTCGTCCCAGCGGGGATCGTCGGGGGCCAGGCCGCCCAGCTTCATGAGCTGGATCCAGGACAGTTGCACGTGGCTGTAGAGGACGTGCACCCGGGGCACCCGCCCGGCCAGCCGCGCCGGCAGCAGCAGCACAGGGTCGCCGATGCCGGTGGCGGGCCGGTGGTTCTCGAGCAGGTGCCGGCCCAGGTCCACCTCGCGCAGGACGCAGGCCCCGGCCCGCGGCCGCACGGCGAACTCGCGCCACAGGCGGCCGTCCACGAACACGTAGAGCCAGCCCTCGCCGGGCAGGGCCGCGTTGCCGGGATCGGCCTCGGGGCCGGTGTGCACCAGGGGCAGCACCGGCACCAGGGCCGTGTCCCACGAGGGGGGCGCGGTGTCGCCGGCGGCCGGCTCCACGCCGCGGGCCAGGGGCGCCAGCACCGCGGGGCCGTCCTCGGCCGGGGTCATGAGCCACAGGTGGTGGGCCCCGGCCTCCACCCCGGCGGCGACGAGCTGGCGCCCGTCGTCGTCCCGCGCCGCGCCCAGGGCCGCGAGCCCCACCCGGCTCCGCTCCCCCTCCGCCGGCTCGGCGTACAGCAGCGCCCGCGCGGCGTGCAGCCCGCGCCCGGCGCCTTTTCCGGGCCAGCGGGCCCAGATCTCCACGCCCACCCAGTGGGCCGGCGGCGCCTCCTCGGCCCCCCGCGCGCCCTCCAGGCCCAGGCCCTCGGGGGCCTCGGCGCCGGGCTGCTGCAACGGCGCCGGCGGGGTGTTGCCGGAGTTGGACACCATGAGGTCGTGCTGGCGCACCACCGGCACGCCCTCGATGAACACGTCGGGCGAGGAGGTGACAAACGTCGCCGCGCCCTTGATGGTGCCGGAGCGGACCCCGCCGCAGTTGCCGCCCTCGTCGCCGCTGCTGGTGGCGAAGCGGCTCGCCCGGGTGCACACGGGGTGGCCGTTGACGAACACCGTGGCCGCGGTGCCCGCGGCGTCTTCCGAGCGCGCGGTGTTGGTGAACGCCACCGCCCGGCACTTGGAACCCGCCTTGCACACGTCGGTGGTGGTGAGCACGCCGCCGGAGCCGGCGTGCACGGCGGTGCGCCCGTTGATGACCACGTTGCCCCCGCCCCCGCCGCCGGGCGTGCCGCTCCACGGGGCGGTGATGCGTTCCAGCGTGCGATCGGCGGCCTCCACGAGGTCTTCGGTTTCGGTGGGATCGTCGGTCATGGTTCCTCGCCTCCCTGTGGTGGTTCGTGTTCCAGCACCAGCGCGACGCGGCGGCCGGCGCAGGCGGCGTCCACCACCAGCGCCACGGCCGCCGGCTCCAGGCCGTGGACCAGCCGCCCCCAGGCCAGGGCCAGGCCGCGCAGCGCCGAGGCGGCCCCGGCATCGCCCCCGGTGGCCGCCGCGCCCAGTTCCTCCGGCCCGCCCGGCAGCGGGGCCAGGGGCGGGTCCGCCTCGCCGGCCTGGACGGCGAGGCGGCGGCGCTCGTCCAGCCGCCGCGGCCACAGGCGGGCGGCGGCCTGGGCCCATTCCAGCACGTCGCCGGGGGCCAGGGAAAGGTCGTGGATCACCACTTCCACGGCCTCCGCTTCCAGGCCCGCAGCCGCCAGGGCCGCGGACGCGGCGGCGACGGTGCCCTCCAGCACCCGGGTGCCGGCCGCGCCGGCGTGGGGTTCGCCGGCGCCGCCCCAGCCCGCCAGCCGGACCGGGCCCGGCGCCCCCTCCGGGCCCAGGGCCACGAACACGCCGGCCTCGCCCAGGCCGAGGCCGTTCTCGTCGCGGTACACCCGCAGGCGGCCGGCGTCCAGCAACGCCGCGGCGGCCTCCAGGTCGAGGACGGAATCGGCCGCGCCCAGCAACACGGTGCCGTCGCCGGGCGGGGCCGGGAGCACCCGGTCCAGGGGTTCGCCGTAATGGCACGTCACGGGCACGGTGGCGGGCAGGGCGGCGGCGCGGCGCAGGGCGCGGGCCAGGCGGGCCTCGTCGATGCCTTCGCCGCGCGCGGTGTCCCGGGACGGCAGCACCAGGTGCACGGCCGCCGCCGGCTCCGGCGGCGGGAAATGCCGGGCCAGGGCGGCGAGGGCGGAGGCGGCCAGGGTCTCCACCCGCGCCGGCACGCCGCCGTCGTCCGCGGGCAGCACGGGGGCGGTGTACAGGGGCAGCGGGTCGCCGCCGGCATCGGCCAGGGCCAGCTCCGGGTCGCGGGCCAGCGACATCATGCCCGCCTCGGCGCTGGCATACAGGGCGGCCGGGTGGGTGCCGGCGGCGCAGGCCAGGCCGATGCCGGTGACGGGCCGGCCCGCGCTCATGGACCCTGTTCCTCCAGGCTCACCGCCACCACGCCGCGGGCGCGGTGGAGCGACAGCCCCGCCAGCGCGCCCCGGAACACGAGGCTGAGGCGGCGGGCGTCGGCGTCCACCACCAGGGTGTCGCAACGCAGGGCCAGGGGGCGGGCGGCCGCCTCGCCCCGTACCCGCGCGCCGGCCCGCAGGCGCAGGGCCGGGAGGGTGATGGAGACGGGTTCCGCCGGCGGCCGGCCGGGGAACAGGCC
>JALSIK010000094.1 GCA_026990045.1 Chromatiales bacterium
CCGCGGTGTACTGATTCGGAGGACGGAGGACGGAGGACAGAGGACAGAGGACAGAGGACGGAGAATGCAGGGTGTGTTCGCGGGGCGAACGCACCGAGGGGGCTGAATCAGGTCGATTGTCCGTCCTCCGTGCCCAGTCTCCATGCCACGGTCTCGCCCGCCCGCAGGGGCACCACCTCGCCGTCCCCGCCCAGGGGCAGCGCCTCCGGCACGGTCCAGGCCTCGCGCCGCAGCGTGACGGTGCCGGTGTTGCGCGGCAGGCGGTAGAAGTCGGCACCGTGGTGGCTGGCGAACGCCTCCAGCCGGTCCAGCGCGCCGGCGGCGTCGAACACCTCGGCGTACAGCTCCAGCGCCGCGTGGGCGGTGTAGATCCCGGCACAGCCGCAGGCGCTCTCCTTGCGCGTGCGCGGGTGGGGCGCGCTGTCGGTGCCGAGGAAGAAGCAGGCGTCGCCCGAGACCGCCGCCTCCACCAGGGCCCGGCGGTGGCGCTCGCGCTTGAGCACCGGCAGGCAGTAGTAGTGGGGACGCAGGCCGCCGCGGAACATGGCGTTGCGGTTGTAGAGCAGGTGGTGGGCGGTGAGGGTGGCGGCCACGTTGGGGCCGGCGCTGCGCACGAAGTCCACCGCGAACTCGGTGGTGATGTGCTCCAGCACCACGCGCAGGTCCGGCAGGCGATCCAGCAGCCCGGCCAGCACCGTCTCGATGAACACGGTCTCGCGATCGAACACGTCCACCGCCGGGTCGGTGACCTCGCCGTGCACCAGCAGCGGCAGGCCGGTCTCGGCCATGGCCGCCAGCACCGGCTGGACGCGGCGCAGGTCGCGCACGCCGGCCTCGGAATGGGTGGTGGCACCGGCCGGGTAGAGCTTCACCCCGTGGATGCAGGGGTCGGCGGCGGCGGCGTGGATCTCCTCCGGCGTGGTGGCCTCGGTGAGATACAGCGTCATCAGCGGTTCGAAGTCGCATGCCGCCGGCACCGCGGCCAGGATGCGCTCGCGGTAGGCCCGGGCCCGGGACACCGTGGTCACCGGCGGGTCCAGGTTGGGCATGATGATGGCGCGGGCGAAGCGGCGGGCGGTGTCGGGCACCACGTGGGCCAGGACGGCGCCGTCGCGCACGTGCAGGTGCCAGTCGTCGGGTCGGGTGAGGGTGAGGGTATCCACGTGCACGCTGTCCGGCCGATGGCGTGCATTATGCCACGGTCCGGAGTGCGGGGCGGTTCCCGTTTCGGGCCGCCGGGCTCGCGCCGCGCCGGGGAAGGCGCTAGGCTTTGAAACATGGTCGATGATTACCAGCAGGACGTGCTGCGGCTTGCCGAGCGGATGCACCCCGCCTCCCTCCTGGTGCTGGGCGGGGAGTGCGGCCTGTTCAACGAGTACCTGCATGCCCATCCCGCGGCGCGCCTGGTGTGCGTGAGCCACGGCGACTGGCTGGCCAGCGTGGATGCCCTGGGGCGGCTGGACCTGGCCTATGTCTCCGGCGTGCTGGAGAAGGTGGACAAGCACACCGGGGAGATGCTGCTGGCACGCCTGCGCGACCTCCATGCCCGGCGGGTGGTGGTGGCGCTGCGGGTGGAGCCCGGCGGCGATCCGGCGGCCTGGCACGAGGCCGACCTGCTGGCCCTGGGGCTCATCCGCATCGGCCGCTATCCGCGCGGCGAGGCCGAGGTGCGCGTCTACACTTTCGACCTGCACGACTACAAGATCACCCCCGACTGGCTCAACAGCCGCGACTGGGCCCATCCCGAGCTGTTCGGCAAGTACTGGTGGTGATTCGGAGGACGGAGGACAGAGGACGGGGGACGGAAACGGTGGTGCGCCCAACAGGATGTTGAAAAAAGGTCGTCCCGACCTTTACCTGACAGTTGCATAAAATTCGTGATGAATCGTGCCTTCGCGCCTGGATGGCAGGCGCCGGGGGCTGGAAGCAGGCCCCGGCCGGATGGCACCCGGGGTGAAATCCGGGTCCGCGCTGGTCTTCGACGGCGTGCCGGGGAGCGGCCCGGTGCACCCCCCCTCACCCCGACCCTCGCCCCCGCGATGCGGGGGAGAGGGGGATGGTAAAACCGGCCGCGGCGCCGGGGCCCCGCGGCGGGCGAAAAGACGGTCCCCTCTCCCTCCGGGAGAGGGTCAGGGTGAGGGGATCGGAACACGGGTTTTTCCTGCTCGTGCAACCTTCCCCCTGATCCCTTCGTCCCGCGGGGAGGGAATTTATGCAATGATCAGGTTTATTCAACGCGCCGAACCCGGCACGGGTCCGGGTTCGGCGACGCCCATGTCCACGCGCTTGGGCGCCCGATTTGCGGGCGGGGCATCCCTGCCCCGCATCGGCAGGCTGGTTTTCAACAGCCTGCTGAACAGAGGTTCCGAATTCCCGCTCACCGCGGGGGGCGGTCGAACAGCACCAGACTGCCCAGGTAGGGGGTGAGCCGGCGCCAGTGGTCGATGTCGAAGTCGAGGCACACCACGCCGCAGGTGGGGATGTTGTCGATGCTCAGGTCGCGGCCCAGGCGGTTGGCCAGCTCGGTGAGTCCGGGGTTGTGGCCCACCAGCATGAGCGGCGTCACCGCGTCGGGCTGGGCGGTGAGGATGTCCAGCAGCCGTGCCGGGCTGGCGTCGTAGATCCCCTTCTCCAGCACCAGCTCGGGCCGGTTCTCCATCTGTTCCAGCACCAGGCGGGCGGTGGTCTCGGCCCGCACCGCCGGGCTGCACAGGACCCGGACCGGGACCAGGCCGGCCTCGGCCAGGCGCCGGCCCATTTCCGGCGCATCGCGCTCGCCGCGCTCGTCGAGGGGGCGGTCGAAGTCGGCCAGGTCGGGGCCGCCCCACTGGGACTTGGCATGGCGCAGGAGTAGCAGGCGGAGCATCGAATCAGGGGGTGTCGGCCTCGGCCGCGGGCGCCGGCTGCGGCGGGACCGGGTGTCCGGTCAGGGGTTCGGGCGCGGGCACCGCGGCCGGTTCGGGGGTGGCGCCGGGCGTGAAACGGGGGGCATAGCTGCCGGGCTCCGGCGCGGGGGCCGTGGCCGGCGCAAAGCGCGGGGCGAAGGCGTCACCCGGCCGGTACTCGGGCGCGATGTCTTCGCCGGCGGCCGCGGCGGCGGCCAGCAGGAGCGAGCAGGCGGCAAGCAGTATTCTCATGGCGTGCGTCGTCCGGTGGCGGAGCCCGCATCATTGCATTAAAGGGCATCGTTGTCCAAGCGGACCAGAACCCGTTCGCAAAATGCCGTGCGCCGCACCGGGGAGCGCCTCCACGTGCCGGTGTGCGCCGCCCCGCCGGTTGCAGTCCCGGCTCAGTCGCCCCCGGGCAGGCCGCCGCGGGTCAGGCGCAGGGGATCCAGCAGGCGCCTGAGCTCGTCTTCCGGCAGGTCGGTCATCTCCCGCGCCACCTCCAGCAGCGGCCGGCCCTCGGCGTAGGCGCGCTTGGCGATGGCCGCCCCCTTCTCGTAGCCGATGACGGGATTGAGCGCCGTGACCAGGATGGGGTTGCGCTCCAGCGCCTCGCGCAGGCGCGCCTCGTTGGCGCGGAAGCCGGCGATGGCCTTGTCCGCCAGCACGCGGGCGGCGTTGGTGAGCAGGTGGATGCTCTGCAGCAGGTTGTGGCCCATCACCGGCAGCATGACGTTGAGCTGGAAGTTGCCCGACTGCCCGGCGATGGCCACGGTGGCATCGTTGCCCATGACCTGGGCGCAGACCATGGCCACCGCCTCGGGGATCACCGGGTTGACCTTGCCCGGCATGATGGAGGAGCCGGGCTGCAGCGCGGGCAGGGCGATCTCGCCCAGGCCCGCCAGGGGGCCGCTGTTCATCCAGCGCAGGTCGTTGGCGATCTTCATCAGGCTCACCGCGGTGGTGCGCAGCTGGCCGCTGGTCTCCACCACGGCGTCGGGGCCCGAGAGGCCGGCGAAGTAGTTGTCGCTGCTGCGCAGGGCGAGCCCGGTGGCCTCGGCGAGCCGGGCACAGACCCGCGGGCCGAAGTCGGCCGGGGCGTTGACGCCGGTCCCCACCGCGGTGCCACCGATGGGAAGCTGCGCCAGCCGGGTCAGGGCCGCCTGCAGGCGGTACATGTCCTGCCGCACCTGGTGGGCCCAGCCCGACAGCTCCTGCCCCAGGGTCACCGGCATGGCATCCATGAGGTGGGTGCGCCCGGTCTTGACCACGCCGGCCAGTTCCTGCGCCCGCTGCTCGATGGCGGCGGCCAGGTGGTCCAGCGCCGGCAGCAGCCAGTGCGATAGCTCGCCGCAGGCGGCGAGCTGGATGGCGCTGGGGAACACGTCGTTGGAGGACTGGCTCATGTTGACGTGATCGTTGGGGTGCACGTCCACGCCGGCGCGCTCCGCGGCCAGGCGGGCGATGACCTCGTTGGCGTTCATGTTGCTGGAGGTGCCGGAGCCGGTCTGGAACACGTCCACCGGGAAGTGCTCCAGGTGCCGCCCCGCGGCCACCTCGCCGGCGGCGGCGGCGATGGCCTCCGCGCGGGCCTCGTCCAGCAGGCCCAGCTCGGCGTTGACCCGGGCGCAGGCGGCCTTGATCCGGCCCAGGGCCTGGATCAGGGGCGGCGGCAGGGTCAGGCCGCTGATGGGGAAGTTGTCGACGGCGCGCTGGGTCTGGGCGCCGTAGAGGGCGTCGGCCGGGACCTCCAGCTCGCCCATGGAGTCGCGTTCAAGGCGGGTCTTTTTCTTTTTGCTCATGCCGTGCGCCGCCGGGGCGGACCTGCCAGTGGAGGATCTTTTCCTCCACCAGCCGCCACCGGCCGTCCTCCTCCTGTTCCAGGATCATGTCCTTGTTGACCACGACCTCGTGGC
>JALSIK010000095.1 GCA_026990045.1 Chromatiales bacterium
CGAGGATTCCGCGGCCATGGTCGGCCTGCTGGTGGCGGGGGCCGGCGTGGCCCTGGCCCAGCTCACCGGCAATCCCCTGTACGACGGCCTGGCCTCGGTGGTCATCGGGCTGGTCCTCGCGGGCACGGCGGTGTGGCTGGCGGTGGAGAGCAAGGGCCTGCTCATCGGCGAGAGCGCCGACCCGGAAGTGGTGGCGGGCATCCGCCGGATCCTCGCGGCCAGTCCCGCCATCGGGCACGTCAACGAGGTGCTCACCATGCACATGGGGCCGGAGTTCGTTCTCGTGAACGTGTCGGTGGATTTCCGTGACGACCTCGAGGCCGGGGCGATGGAACGGACCATCCAGGCGCTGGACCGCAAGATCCGATCCGCCTTTCCCCGCGTCAGGCGGGTGTTCGTGGAGGCCGAGGCGCGCCGGTTCGGAGGACAGGGGACGGAGGACGGCAAGGCGGGGACGGAGGGAGGGCGGCAGGAAACGGGTGACGGCAACCGGTGATCCCGGCATCCGTGCCGCTACCGTCCCGCGGCGGCGCGGGCCGCGGCCCAGCCGGGGTTGGTGGAGCAGCCGTCCAGCACCACGGCCGGGTCGGTGTGGACGTGGTCGAAATCGCCGGCCACCCGCGCGGCCGGGAGCCCGAACACGGTGCGGCCGTTCTCGAACAGGAGGTCGCAGGCCGCCGGCGGCGGGCCGCCGCGCGGGGGGCGGGAGAAGACCAGGGCCAGCTCGCCGGCGGCCCAGCGGGCCGTGCCGTGGCGCCCGTCCCGTCGCGCCACGAGGTAGGCGCCGAAGGGGGGAACCCCGGGCGGGTCGCATTTGTCTTTTGATTTCATGCAGTTGACAGTCAGGCTGAAAAATCCGCCACGGCCTTGACGCCGATCAATACGGTTCCGGGCCGGTGCCCATATATTACCGTGCGTCAGTGGGGCAAGCGATGGAAAAGGAGGTGCATCATGGCGACTGAAAAGGCAGTGCTGGAGACCGAGGCCGAGAAGGTCGTGCCGTTTCGCCCGCTGGCGCTGTTCGACGAGATGGATCGCATGTTCGACGACCTGTTCCGCCGGCGGTGGCTGCGCCCCATGGGCCTGGACAGCGCGCTGGGGCGGGTCGGCCTGCCGCAGGTGGACATCGTCGACCAGGACGATGCCATCGTCGTGCGCGCGGCGGTGCCGGGTGTCCGCAAGGAGGACCTGGAGATCTCGGCCACCGACCACTCGGTGACCATCCGCGGCCGCACCCACCATGAGCAGGAGGAGAAGGGCGGCGAGTATTACCGGCGCGAGATCGGCACCGGCGAGTTCCTCCGCACCATCCCGCTGCCGGCGGCGGTGGACGACAGCAAGGCCAAGGCGGTGTTCCGCGACGGCCTGCTGGAGCTGACCCTGCCCAAGCGGGAGAGCGAGAAGCGGCACACCATTCCCATCGAGGAAGGCTGAAACGGCGCATCCAATACATCTCCATGGCGTGACTTTGTGGCCGGCCGCGAGCCGGCCGCTTTTTGTGCTTCCGGGGCCACCGGCTTACCATTGCCTTCATGGCCGACCTGTTCACCGTCACCGCCCCCCTGCAGATCAGGCTCCCCGACGGCAGCCGGACCGTCATGGCCCACCACTTCCGCCACCCGCAGGGCATGCTGTGGTTCGACCTCTGGTGGCACCTGGGGGACCCCGGCGAGACCATCCACCTGGCCGAGGGGCCGGTGCGCGGCGAGGGACCGTGGCGGGTGGGAGAGCACGTTGTCCAGGTGCTGGGTTGCCAGGGCACCGATCCCGGGCTGGCGACACGCTACCGCCAGTGGCAGGACTTCCTGGCCCAGGCCCCGGACTATCCTCCGCCGCCCCTGGTGGCGGCCATCGCCCGCCGCTTCGGCGCCCGCCCCTGAGCGGGCGGTGCCGGTGTTCCGGTGCCGCTGCTGGCCAAAGAAAAGGGGCCGCTCGCGCGGCCCCTGAAACGGTTGCTTCGTGGCTTGTTTGTCGTTATCCGGCTGCGGCGGTGACCACTGGCGGCATCATGCCGTGATGGAAGATCCAGGCCACCAGGTAGGCGATGGGCGCGATGATGACGAACAGGGCGATGGCGTAGAGCACCGCCAGCCGGCCCATGCCCTTGAGCTTGCTGAAGTCCGTGATCACGCCGATGGCGGCGAACGTCAGCATGAACATCATCTTCCGCATGGGACTCTGGACCACCTTGGCCCCGGACGATGCCGCCTTGATGGCGTCCGGGAACCAGACCGCGATACCCACGTAGAAGAACCAGGCGATGAAGTAGCCGATGACGAACTTGGGGAAGCGGAACCAGATCTCCGACGCCCCCACGTGCTCCTGGCCGGGCTTCCGTTCCACCTTGTAGACCCAGATCAGGGACAGGACGAAGGCCCACACGCCGATGAAGACGTCGATCCAGATCTTGGTCAGGATGGCGGCGGAGAGGATCCAGTCGGACTCCCACCGTTCGCCGGTGGCACGGTAGTGGTTGGCCACCATCATCTCGTCGAGGATGGCACCGGCCGCGGCGTCGGCACCGTCGGTCTTCACGGTCATGCCCATGGCGGCGCCGTTGACGATGGGCTGGTCGGGGGCCACCGTGGCGTAGAAGGTGGGCAGGATCACCAGCTCGATCATGGCGAACACCACGATGAGCATGGAGACCGCCACCGGCAGGATGGGCTTGGCCCGGATGGCACCGGCGGTGGCGATGGCCGCCGACACCCCGCAGATGGAGATGCCGGAGGACAACACGGCCGAGGCGTCACGCCCGAGGCGGAAGGCCTTGCGTCCCAGGGTGTAGACGATGGGCCAGAACAGCAGGTAGGCGACGAAGGTGGCCGCGGCGCCGGCCAGGGCCAGCTCCAGCGCGAACCCCGTCGCCTTCATGGACATGAGCCCGAGCTTGATGCCCAGGTAGACGATGGCGGTCTTGATAAACCATTCCGGCTTGGCGGCCTCCTTGAGGAAGGCGGCGAACCCCTTCATGAAATTGCCGATGAAGAGGCCGACGACCAGGGCGAGGATGTAGGAGAACCCTCCCCCCAGCTGCAGGCCCCACGACATGCGGATGGTCTTCTTCTTGACCTTCTTGTCCGCCAGCACCTGGGCCGCGGCGGCCTTGGCCGCGGCGATTTCGTCCGGCGTGGCGTCGGGCTTGAGGCCGGCCTCGATGACCGGACCCACGCCCAGCTTGTCGGTGGCCTTGGCGATGAGGGCGCTGCACTTGTGGACCTTGGTCAGGCAGTAGAGATCATCCCCCCACACCTGGGACTGGGTGATGGACTGGCCGGTCTTGAGGGCCTTGAAGTGGGCCTCGTGGCCGATGATCCAGGAGGCCCAGGTGATGAAGAAGAGGCAGGTGAATCCCAGCAGGTAGCGCTTGACGTTGAGCTTCTGGAAGTAGGCGCCGATTCCGGTCAGGGTCGCGAACACCAGGAACGTGATGATGAGCCCGGCGAGGGGATGCAGGCCCTCGTAGGCCTTGCCCTTCTTGCCGTGGGCCACGCCCAGCAGCTTGCCCCACGCCGGGTCGTCCCAGAACCGGGACCACTCCCAGGTCTTGGTCTTGGCCATCCAGCCCACCAGGTCGACACCCCAGATGGTGAGCATACCGGCGAAGAACATGATCAGGCCGAGCCAGACGGCCCACCAGTCTTCGGTGGTCAACATGCCGTCGTACCACCTTCTGTTTACTCCAGCCATGATTGCAGGTCCCCCTTTCTTGTTGTGTGCCGCCGGTGCCCTACAGGTCGAGGGACACGTAGCGGTTGAAGTAGTGGGTATGGTATTGCCTCAGCCACGTGGGGATGGTTTCGAAGTCGAAGCCCATGAAGACGACGACCCGGCGTCCCCGGGCGAAGGTCCCCGAGTCGCGCAACAGGCGCCGGACTTCCGAATCCAGTTCCCCGAGAGAAGCGCCCTGTGCCTGCCAGTCGCCGTTGCCGGCGATCCAGACACGCCCGTCATGGGTGAGGCGGAGTTCGAGGTCGGCCTTCATGCCGGCTGCCTAGTCCAGCAGGAAGGTGTTCACCAGCCAGCCGAGCACGATGAGTCCGCCGATGCCGATGCCGATGCTCCACAAGACGAGACCCGATTCCCACGATTCCCAGGGCTCGGCCTCGCTGAGCAATGCTTCCGCGGATTGCCGTTCGTCCTGTGTATCCATGAGATATCACCCCCTTGTTGTTTTTGCTATGACGATGATGGCCCGGGACGCAGCGTCGGCGGACCGCGGGAGCCCTTCACCCGCGATGGGTGTGGTGGAGAGGATGGCAGTGGATGGAATCCGTATCCGCCTTGCCGGGTTTCCCTGCGCCGTTCGCCAGGAGCGAACCGTTCTGCTTCGGTAGTGTCCCTAGGAGTGGTGTAAAAGCTGGGTGAGGTCATCGCGGGACTTCGTTAAGGTTGAAGCTGCGAACCTAGCAACCAAAACGAAGGAGCCCCACGATGACCGACCCTAGGATGACACTGGAAACCCTGCTTGAGAAGAGCGGAGCGAGCACGGATTTTCTGCGGGAGACGCTGACGTTCATGCTGCAGCGGCTGATGGAGTACGAGGTGACATCGTTGTGCGGTGCCGACCGGTACGAGCGCAGCGAGGGGCGGATGAACCGGCGCAACGGCTACCGCCCCCGGAGCTTGGAGACACGGCTGGGGACAGTGGAGCTGAAGGTCCCGAAGCTGCGCAAGGGGAGCTACTTTCCGGGCTTCATGGAACCGCGTAGGGCCTCGGAGAAGGCGCTGGTGGCCGTGGTCCAGGAGGCCTACATCCAGGGGGTGAGCACGCGCAGCGTGGACGAGCTGGTAC
>JALSIK010000096.1 GCA_026990045.1 Chromatiales bacterium
AGCGCCTGCGCGACAAGCTGGGTCGCGACCGCATCGAGACCCGCCGC
This sequence comes from Chromatiales bacterium, assembly GCA_026990045.1. Lineage (GTDB taxonomy): Bacteria > Pseudomonadota > Gammaproteobacteria > CAMYNG01 > CAMYNG01 > JALUTW01. The sequence goes on from JALSIK010000096.1 coordinate 48, forward strand.
GGCCAGGGCTACGTGTTCCGGAGCGCACCCGGATGAGATCGCTGGCGGCGCGCCTGGGCGCGGGCCTGGTCCTGAGCCTGCTGGCCGCATTCGTGGGGCTCGGGCTGATGGCGGACACCGCCCTGCGCCGCACCGCCGAGGGCTACATCCTCACCCGCCTGGAGCACGATGCCGAGAGCCTGCTCGGTGCCGTGCAGGCGCGGGCCCGCCCGCCGCGCCTGGACCCGGCGGCGGTGGGTGCCATCTACCGCCGGCCCTTCTCCGGGCATTACTTCGTCGTCAGCGGCGGCGGGGTGGCGATCCGCTCGCGTTCGCTGTGGGACTTCACCCCGGCCTGGCCGCAGGCCGCGCCGGGCGAAGTGCGGGTCGGGCATGTGCAGGGTCCGCGCGGGCAGCCCCTGCTGCTGCGCGTGGCCGGCTACCGCGTGGCGGGACGGGTGTTCTCCGTTGCCGTGGCCGAGGACCTCACCGCTCTGCATGCCGGCCTGGCCCGCAACCGCCTGCGGCTGGCGGCGGCCGGTGCCGTGGCGCTGGTGCTGCTGGTGGCGGTGCAGCTCCTGCTGCTGCGGCGGGGCCTGCGCCCGCTGGTGCGGCTGCGGGCCCAGATCCCGGAGCTGGAGCGCGGCGGCCGCGAGCGCCTGGAGGGCCCGGTGCCCGCCGAGGTGGCGCCGCTGGTGGAGGAGTTCAACCGCCTGCTCGCGCTCCTGGCCCGGCGCCTGCGGCGCTCGCGGGACGCCGCGGGCGACCTGGGCCACGAGATCAAGCGGCCGCTGACCCTGCTCCGGCAGCTCGTGGCGGAGGCCGGGGACGCCCTGCCGGAAGAGACGCACCGGCGCATGGCCCACCAGCTCCATCGCATGGAGACCCTGGTGGAGCGCATGCTGGCCCGCGCGCGCCTGGCCGGGGAGGGGCCGCCGGCGGCACAGTTCGACGCCGGGCGCGATCTCGACGACCTGCTGGACACCCTGCGCCGCATGCATGCGGAGCGCGGCCTGCACTTCCGGGTGGAGGCCCCCGCGGGGGTGTTGCCCGTGGACCGGGAGGACATGCTGGAGCTGCTGGGCAACCTGCTGGACAACGCCTGCAAGTGGGCGCGGACCACCGTGGCCCTGACCCTGCGCGCCGACGGGGAGCTGGTCATCGAGGTGGAGGACGACGGCCCGGGCCTGGGCGGGGACGCGGTCTCCACCGGCGCCCTGGCCCGGCGCGGCCGCCGGCTGGACGAGTCGGCCCCGGGTCACGGCCTGGGCCTGGCCATCGTGGACACCATCGTGGAGCAGTACGGCGGGCGCTGGGAGGCGGACGCCTCGCCCGCCCTGGGCGGCGCGCGCGTGCGGGTGGTGTTGCCGCAGTAAGCGGGGTCGGGTGCCATCGTTGCCGCCGCGTGCCGGGCGGAGTAACGTTGCCTCATGCTGTGCCGTGAGCCTCCCGCGCAACGCCCGGCCGTGAGCGCGGCCCTGCACCGGCCCGAGGACGAGGCGGTGGAGGCGCTGTTGTCCGCGGTGGGCCTGGACCCGGCCGCGCGGCGGCGCATCGAGGTGCGTGCGCGCGAGTGGGTGGAGGCCATGCGCGCGCGGCGCAAGACCGGGCTCGATGCCTTCCTCGCCGAGTACGATCTCACCACGCCCGAGGGCGTGCAGCTCATGTGCCTGGCCGAGGCCCTGCTGCGGGTGCCCGATGCACAGACCGTGGACCGCCTGCTGGCGGACAAGCTGGGCGGGGCGGACTGGGCACGCCACCTGGGCGACGGGCGATCCCTGTTCGTCAACGCGGGGACCTGGGGCCTGATGCTGGCCGGGCGCCTGGTGGAGCTGAAGGAGGCCGGGGCACGCAGCGCGGGCGAGGTGCTGGGGCGGCTCGCCGCCCGCCTGGGCGAGCCGGTGGTGCGGGCCGCCGTGCGCGAGGCCATGGCCATCCTGGCGCGGCAGTTCGTGCTGGGCCGGGACATGGAGGAGGCCCTGCAGCGCGTGCGGCGCGAGGGCAACGACCCGCGGCGCTATTCCTTCGACATGCTGGGCGAGGCGGCGCTCACCATGGATGATGCCGCCCGCCACCGCGCGGCCTACGAGCAGGCCATCGAGGCCCTGGCCCCGCTGTCGGCACCCGGCGCGCCGGTGGCGGAGGCCCCGGGGATCTCGGTCAAGCTGTCGGCCCTGCACCCGCGCTTCGAGTACGCGCAGCGGCAGCGGGTGCTGGCGGAGCTGGTGCCGGTGGTGGCCGCCCTCACCCGGCAGGCGCGGGCGGCGGGCCTGGGGCTTACCATCGACGCCGAGGAGATCGAGCGCCTGCACCTGACCCTGGACGTGTTCGAGGCGGTGTACGCCGACGATGACGCGCTGGCCGGCTGGGACGGGCTGGGCATCGCGGTGCAGGCCTATCACAAGGCGGCGCCGGCACTGGTGGACCACCTGACGGCACTGGCCCGCCGCCACGGCCGCCGCATCATGCTGCGGCTGGTGAAGGGGGCCTACTGGGACACGGAGATCAAGCGCGCCCAGGAACGCGGCCTCGACGAGTACCCGGTCTATACCCGCAAGACGGCCACCGATGTCTCCTACCTGGTGTGCGCGCGCCGCATCCTGGCGGCGGGGGAGGCCTTCTTTCCCCAGTTCGCCACCCACAATGCGCACACCGCGTCCGCGGTGCTGGAACTGGCGCAGGGCGCGCCCATGGAATTCCAGCGGCTGCACGGCATGGGCGAGGCGCTGTATGCGGTCGCGGACACGGTCCCGTGCCGGGTGTACGCCCCGGTGGGCAGCCACGAGGACCTGCTGCCCTACCTGGTGCGGCGGCTGCTGGAGAACGGTGCCAACACCTCGTTCGTCAACCGCCTGGCCCACGAGCGGGCGCCGGTGGAGACCCTGGTGGCCGATCCCGTCCGGCACCTGGAAGGGATCTCGCCCAAGGGCCACCCGCGCCTGCCGCCGCCGCCGCGGCTGTACGGCCCGCGGCGCCGCAATTCGCGGGGCTGGGATCTCACTGATCCGGCGGTGCTCGCGGAGCTGGACCGGGACCTGGCGGCGGCCGCCGCCGGGGTTCATCACGCGTCACCGCTGGTGAACGGCCGGCCGCTCGCCGGGCCGGTGCGGGAGGTTCGTTCGCCCGCCGAGCCGGAACGGGTGGTGGGCGCGGTGGAGGCGGCGGACGCGGGCGCGGTGGAGGCGGCGCTGGCCTGCGCGCAGGCCGCCGCGCCGGAGTGGGCGGCGACGCCGCCGCAGGAGCGGGCGGCGGTGTTGCGCCGGGCGGCGGATTTCATCGAGGCCCACGGCGCCGGGCTCGCGGCGCTGGTGGTGGCCGAGGGCGGGCGCACGGTGCCCAATGCCCTGGACGAGGTGCGCGAGGCGGTGGATGCCTGCCGTTACTACGCGCAGCAGCTCGAAGAGGTGTTCGCGCCGCTGGACCTGCCCGGGCCCGCGGGTGAGGCCAACACCCTGAGCCTGCACGGGCGCGGGGTGTTCGCCTGCATCAGTCCCTGGAACTTCCCGCTGGCCATCTTCACCGGCCAGGTGGTGGCGGCGCTGGCCGCGGGCAATGCCGTCGTGGCCAAGCCGGCCAGTGCCACGCCGCTGGTGGCGGACCGGGTGGTGCGGCTGCTGCTGGAGGCGGGCGTGCCGGCGGAGGTGCTGCACTGCCTGCCGGGCCCGGCCGCCGTCGTGGGCGAGGCCCTGGTGCGCGACCCGCGCGTGGCCGGCGTGTGCTTCACCGGCTCCACCGAGACCGCCCGCCGCCTGCACCGGCTGCTGGCGGCCCGCGACGGGCCCATCGTGCCGTTGATTGCCGAGACCGGCGGGCTCAACGCCATGATCGTGGACTCCACCGCGCTGCCCGAGCAGGTGGTGCGGGACGTGCTGGCCTCGGCCTTCGACTCCGCCGGCCAGCGCTGCTCGGCGCTGCGGCTGCTGTTCCTGCAGGATGACACCGCGGCCCGGGTGCTGGAGATGCTGCTGGGGGCCATGCGCGAGCTGCGCCTGGGCGACCCGGCCCGGCTGGAGACGGACGTGGGGCCGCTCATCGACGCCGCGGCGCGGGAAGGCGTGCAGCGGCACCTGGAGCGCATGCGCCGCGAGGCCCGGTGCCTGCTGGAGCTGCCGCTGCCGGCCGGGTGCGGGGCAGGCTGGTACCTGGGCCCGGCGGTGTTCGAGCTGGACGATCCCGGCCTGCTGCGGCGCGAGGTGTTCGGCCCGGTGCTGCACGTGGTGCGCTACCGCGCGGCGGACCTGGAGCGGGTGGTGGAGGCCGTCAACGCCACCGGCTACGGGCTCACCCTCGGGGTGCACAGCCGCATCGGGGCCACGGCCGAGGTGGTGCGCCGCCGCGCCCGCGCGGGCAACGTCTACGTCAACCGCAACATGATCGGCGCGGTGGTGGGGGTGCAGCCCTTCGGCGGCGAGGGCCTGTCGGGCACCGGGCCCAAGGCGGGCGGGCCCTGGTACCTGCCGTGCCTCGCCGTGGAGCGCACCTGGACGGTGAACACCGCGGCGGTGGGCGGCAACGCCTCCCTGCTGGCGCTGGACGACGAGGACGCGGGTCGTGGCGGCGGGGAATAGATCCCGCGTGAATGCACGCCGTCTCCTGGGGGTGATGGTGGTGGTCCTCGGCCTGCCGGCCGCGGCGGGCGTGCACGGCGCGGAGGCGGCACCGGCCCGCTGGCAGTGGTTTCCGCTGGAGCCGCTCTATCCCCGCTACCTGGCCGATCCCCTGCGGCCGACGTTCAGCTTCCAGGCCGTGACTCTGTCCCGGTCCAC
>JALSIK010000097.1 GCA_026990045.1 Chromatiales bacterium
CGGCATTGAGCGCCAGCAGGTTGGTCTGCTCGGCGATGCCGTTGATGACCTCCAGCACGCGGCCGATGTTCCCGCCCTCCGACTCCAGGTCGTTGATGACGCGGGTCACCTCCTCCACGCTGCCGGAGAGTCCGTCGATGGTGCACATGGTCTCCACCGTCACCAGCTTGGCGTCGTTGCCCTGGGCGTCGGCCTCGCGGGTGGCCGCCTCGGCCTGCCCGGCGTTGCGCGCCACCTCCTGGGCGGTGGCGGCCAGCTCGTTGGCCGCGGCGACCACCTGCTCCACCTCGGCCTGTTGGCGCTGGGCCCCGTTCTCGGCCCCGGCCGCCACTTCCTGCAGCCGTTCCACCACGGCGGCCACCTCGCCCGCCACCGTGCCCACCGCCTCCACCATGCGCCGGAGGCCGTCGGCGGCGGCGTCGATGCCCCGCGCCACCTTGCCCAGGGCGTCGCCGCTGTCGAACCCGCAGCGCTGGTCCAGCCGGCCCCGGGCCAGGGCGTCCGCCACCCGGGCCATGGCCTCCAGGCGCCGCCCCAGCAGGCGCCGGAACAGCACGAAGTTGCCCCAGCCCACCAGCAGGCCGAAGGCGAAGCACAGTGCCGCGAAGGTGGTGAAACGGTCCCCGGGCCAGCCGCCCAGGCCCTTGACCAGCCACGGGAACACCAGCCCCGCGGCCCCGCCCAGCGCCAGCATCGCCCACAGCAGGCGGCGCAGGACCGAGGGCGGCCGGTTTTTTCGTCGTGCCATGTCGCGCTCCCCCGTTTCACGAGGTTCTTCCTTCCATATCGTCGCCGCCGCCCGCCGGCTTGAGCCCGGGACGCCTGCACGGCGCCCCCGGAACCCGTTACAATTGCGTCCCCGCGGCGGCGAGAAGCCGGGAAACGAGCCATGGCGCAGTACATCTACACCATGAACCGGGTGACCAAGGTGGTGCCGCCCCGGCGCACCATCCTCAAGGACATCTCCCTGTCCTTCTTTCCCGGGGCCAAGATCGGCGTGCTGGGCCTCAACGGCGCCGGCAAGTCCACCCTGCTGCGCATCATGGCCGGGGTGGACACCGAGTACGAGGGCGAGGCCCGGCCCCAGCCCGGCATACGCATCGGCTACCTGCCCCAGGAGCCCGAACTGGACCCGGCCAGGGACGTGCGCGGCAACGTGGAGGACGGCGTGGCCGAGATCAAGCAGGCCCTGGCGCGCCTGGAGGAGATCTACGCCGCCTACGCCGAGCCCGATGCCGACTTCGACGCCCTGGCCGCCGAGCAGGCGGCGCTGGAAAACCTGGTCCAGGCCGCCGACGGCCACAACCTGGACCGGACCCTGGAGATCGCGGCCGAGGCCCTGCGGCTGCCGCCCTGGGACGCCGACGTCACCAGGCTGTCCGGCGGCGAGCGCCGGCGGGTGGCCCTGTGCCGGCTGCTGCTGTCGCGGCCCGACATGCTTCTGCTGGACGAACCCACCAACCACCTGGACGCCGAATCGGTGGCCTGGCTGGAGCGCTTCCTGCACGAGTACCCGGGCACGGTGGTGGCGGTGACCCACGACCGCTACTTCCTGGACAACGTGGCCGGCTGGATCCTGGAGCTGGACCGCGGCGAGGGCATCCCCTGGGAGGGCAACTACTCGTCCTGGCTGGAGCAGAAGGAGAAGCGCCTGGAGATGGAGCAGAAACAGGAACAGGCGCGCCTCAAGGCCATGAAGGCGGAGCTGGAATGGGTCCGCTCCAACCCCAAGGGCCGCCACGCCAAGAGCAAGGCCCGCCTGGCCCGGTTCGAGGAGCTGGCCTCCAAGAGCTACCAGAAGCGCAACGAAACCAACGAGATCTTCATTCCCCCCGGGCCCCGCCTGGGCGAGCTGGTGATCGAGGCCCGGAACCTGCGCAAGGGCTTCGGCGACCGCCTGCTCATCGACGGGCTATCCTTCAACCTGCCCCGGGGCGGCATCGTCGGCGTCATCGGCCCCAACGGTGCGGGCAAGACCACCCTGTTCCGCATGATCACCGGCCAGGAGCAGCCCGACGGCGGCGAGTTGCGCCTGGGAGAGACCGTGAAGCTGGCCTACGTGGACCAGAGCCGGGACAGCCTGGCCCCGGACAAGACGGTGTGGGAGGAGATCTCGGGCGGCCACGACCTCATCGAGGTGGGCGACTTCCAGATCAACTCGCGGGCCTACGTCTCCCGTTTCAACTTCCGCGGCGCCGACCAGCAGAAGCGGGTGGGCGACCTGTCCGGCGGCGAGCGCAACCGCGTCCACCTGGCCAAGCTGCTGCGCTCCGGGGGCAACGTGCTGCTGCTGGACGAGCCCACCAACGACCTGGACGTGGAGACGTTGCGCGCGCTGGAGGAGGCGCTGCTGGAGTTCCCGGGCTGCGCGGTGGTGATCTCACACGACCGCTGGTTCCTGGACCGCATCGCCACCCACATCCTCGCCTTCGAGGGTGACAGCCACGTGGAATGGTTCGAGGGCAACTACGCCGACTACGAGGCCGACCGCGCACGGCGCCTGGGCGAGGACGCCGCCCAGCCCCACCGCATCCGCTACAAGCGCCTGAGCGCCTGACGCCGCCGGTTACTGCAGCTCGCGGAACTCGCTGCCACCGTCGAGGAAATAGAGTTCGTCCTCGCCGTACTCCTGCAGGACCTCCGACCACTCCAGCGGCTGCTCGGCGGGATGCAGCTCGAGGAAATACCAGGTCTCCATGTCGAATTCCTCGATCTCGCCGTCGGCGTACTGCACCTCGACGGAGTCCGCGTCGGCATCGAGCACCTGGAACACCCGGCGCTCCAGGTCCTGGTACCACTGCCCAACCACCGGTTCGAATGGGGTCGACATGGTAATCACCTCCCTCGTACTGGATGGAACACGACGACGGGTTGCGATGCCGGGCCGAAATGCCGGACGACTCAGCCGGTGCATGTCTAACCATAGCACCGGATGTTGCAAAGAAAAGGCAGCAGAATGGCTGGAAATGCCGGGGACTTGTTGAGAAAACACCTGAAGCCGGCGCTGCAAGTGATTCATCGCACGGGCATTCGCACCCCGCCGGCGCCGCCCGGGGCACCGGCGGGGAGGCGAAAAAATGCGCCCGTCAGGGCGTGGCCGGAGCCGGTTCCGGGGCCGGGGCCTCCGCCGCCGCCCGGTCCGCAGCAGGTTCCGCGGTCGCGGGCCCGGCAGGCGCCGGGGCCGGCTGCACCTGGATGACGTCCTCGGCGATGACCTCGCCGGCACCGTTGAGCACCGAGACCTTCCACTCGCCGGTCCAGGACGGATCCAGGTTCTTGGAAGACCACACCCGCCAGCGCGGCCCGCGCACGTCGAAGGTCACCTCGGCCATCACCTTGCCGTCGTGCTCCCAGCGGTGGGTGGCGGTCTGGCCCGCCATGTCGCGCAGTTCGGTGAAATAGAACACCTTGCCGGTCTGGGGATCCACCATGTCCAGCCGGTCCACCGGCTCGCGCTCGGACACCCCGCTGGTGAACACCGAGCGGGTCACGCTGCCGCGCGAGAAACCCGCCTGTTCTTCCAGCGGCTCGGCCGCCGCCTGGGCCGCGGGCGCCGCCTCGGCCGGCGGTGCGTCCGCGGCCGGGGCCTGTGCCGCGGCGGCGGCGGGTTCGGTGGCGGTGCCGCCGGCCGCGGGTTGGGCATCGGCCGCGGCGGGCGCCCCGGTCTCGGCACCGGCCCACAGGGGCACGGCGGCCAGCAGTATCGGGATCAGGATTCTGTTCATGGGTGCTCCCTCCTCGGGGTTTATCGTTGTATGGCGTCCGTTCTTCCCCCTTGCGGGCCTGCGATCTGACTCCAAGGCCGGTCGCCCGGCCATGACCGCCGTCACACTTTGCGGGCGGGTGCTACAATCGCCGCGCCATGAACCGCAACCCCACGGAACCCCCCACCACCGGCGTGCTGCTGGTCAACCTGGGCACGCCCGAGGCACCCACGCCCGCGGCCCTGCGCCGCTACCTGGCCCGGTTCCTGTCCGACCCCCGGGTGGTGGACCTGCCCCGCTGGCTGTGGCGGCCGGTGCTCCACGGGGTGATCCTGCGCCTGCGCCCGCGCCGGGCCGCGCGGGCCTACCGCAAGGTGTGGACGGAGGCCGGCTCGCCCCTGCTGGCCATGGGCCGGCGCCAGGAAGCGGGCCTGCGCGATGCCCTGGAACAGCGTGTCCCCGGTGCGGCCGCCGTGGCACTGGGCATGCGCTACGGCGAACCCGCCATGGCCACGGCTCTGGAAACGCTGCGCCGGCGGGGACTGGAACGGCTGCTGGTGCTGCCCCTCTACCCCCAGTACTCGGGCGCCACCACCGGCTCCACCTTCGACGAGCTGGCCCGGGTGCTGCGGGGCTGGCGCCGGGTGCCGGAGCTGAGAATGGTGGCCGACTACCACGACTTCCCCCCCTACATCGAGGCCCTGGCCCGCAGCGTGCGCGAGGTGTGGGATCGGGACGGCGAGGCCGGGCGCCTGCTGTTCTCCTTCCACGGCGTGCCGCAACGCTGGATCAGGGCAGGCGACCCGTACCTGGAGCAGTGCCGGACCACCGCCCGCCTGGTGGCGCAGCGACTGGGCCTGGAGGAAGAACGCTGGGCGCTGGCCTTCCAGTCACGCTTCGGCCGCGAGGCGTGGCTGGAACCGGCCACCGACGCGACCCTGCGCGCGTGGGCGCGGGAGGGCGTGCGCCGCGCGGACGTGATCTGCCCGGGCTTCGCCGCCGACTGCCTGGAGACGCTGGAGGAGATCGCCCTGCAGGCGCGGGAGACCTTCCTCGCCGCCGGCGGCGAGGCGTTCCGCTACATCCCCGCGCTCAACGATGCGCCGGACCACCTGGCCGCCCTGGCGGCCCTGGTGGAACGCCACGCCTGCGGCTGGCCGGGTTTCCCTGCCCAGCCCCCGGGGCCCCTGGCAGGATGTTGAAAAAGGCCGTCCTGGCCTTTTTCAACGCGCCGAACCCGGCACAGGTCCGGGTTCGGCTACGCCGAATCAAGCGCTTGCGCGCTCGATTCGCGGGCGGGGCATCCCTGCCCCGCCCCAGCCCCTAGCCCCTTACACAGGGTAATCCGCGATGCCCGGGTTGCCCTCGGCGCCGATGATCCTGGGGGTGTTGAGCTTCTTGATCCTGGCCACCTTCTGGTCGCGCAGGTACTCGGCCACCACCTCCCACACCGGCGGCCCGGGGGACTTGGCCCCCACCGTGGCCCAGCCCGCCACCTTGTAGGTCTTGTCGGGCTCGATGGGGGTGCCGTCGTCCAGGCGCATGTCCTTGATGCGGGACCCCATGGTGCCGGTGAGGTCCATGGTGTAGTCCATGCCGCCCACGCGCACCATGTCGCCGCCCTGCTGCTTGTAGGGATCGGCGTTGAACAGGTTGTCGGCCACGTCCTCCAGGATCAGCTTGAGGTCCGAGCCCTTCATGTCCCGCACGTAGGTCTCGGGATAGGTCATGCAGGTCTGGTCCAGCACGTTGTCCATGGTGATGCTCTGGCCCGGCAGCACCGTGGTGCCCCAGCGGAAGCCCGGCGAGAGGGAGATCTGGGCATCGAGCTGGACGCGCAGGGCATCGCAGATGATCTGGTCGAAGGTGCCGTTGAAGTTGCCGCGGCGGTACAGCAGGGTGTCGGCCACCGCCAGTTCCTCGCGCAGCTGCTTGAGGTAGGGCGCCCGCACCTCGTCGATGTAGGCGGCCATGGCCTTGTCCGGCTCCAGGAAGTTGGAGAACACCGGCAGCAGCTTGTAGCGGAAGTCCTGCACCTTGCCGTTGCGCACGTCGAGCTGCATCACGCCCAGGAACTTGCCGTTGGAACCGGCGTTGGTGACCAGGGTCTGGCCGCCGGCGTTCTTGACCACGCTGGGCGCCGGCACGCCGTCGTGGGTGTGACCGCCGAAGATGACGTCGATGCCGGTGACCCGGCTGGCCATCTTGAGGTCCACGTCCATGCCGTTGTGGGAGATGACCACCACCACGTCGGGCTTCTCGTGTTCCCGCACGGCGTCCACCGTCGCCTGCATCTCCCGCTCGCGGATGCCGAAGGTCCAGTCCGGGATGAACCGCTGGGGATTGGCGATGGGCGTGTAGGGGAAGGCCTGGCCGATGACCGCCACCCGCACGCCGCCCAGGTCCTTGATGGTGTAGGGCTTGAAGGCCCGCTGGCTGTCCTCGTCGTAACCGGCAAAATCCGCGAACCGGTAGTCGAAGGAAGCCTCGTCGCGCACGAATACGTTCTGGGCCACGAAGTCGCCCTTGAATGCCTGGACGTTGGCGATGACCTCCTTGGCCAGGTAGGTGTACTCCCAGTGGCCGGTCATCACGTCCACGCCGAGACGGTTGCAGGCCTCCACCATGTCACGACCCCGGGTCCACAGGGCGGTGCCGGATCCCTGCCAGGTGTCGCCGCCGTCCAGCAGCAGGGTCTTGTCCGGGCCGTGGTCGGCGCGCAGCTTCTTGACCAGCGTGGCCAGGTGGGCAAAGCCCCCCACCTTGCCGTACTGCTGGGCGGCCTCGACGAAGTTCAGGTAGGTGAAGGCGTGGGCCTCCGGCGTGTCGGGCCTGATGCCGAAATGCTCCAGCAGCTTCTTCCCCACCAGGTGGGGCGGCTTGCCGAAGGAGCCGCCCAGTCCCAGGTTGACGTTGGGCTCCCGGAAATAGATGGGCAGGAGCTGGGCATGGCAGTCGGTCATGTGCATGAGGGTGACGTTGCCGAACCTGGGCAGATCGTACATGCCCGCTCCGGCCCGGCCCGCCGCCGGCGCCGCGGCCTTCTTGCCGGCCCCGGGCTTGGAATCGCAGCCGGGCAGCATGCCGGCGGCGGCGGCCAGGCCCATGATCTGGATGAATTCGCGACGGCTCAGTGACGACATGGAAGCGCCTCCTTCAGTTTTCAGCGGCGGGTAGCCTGTTCTGTTTCGTTATGCTGCGGGTCCAGTGGTGCCCGGCCCCGCAGGCCCGGTGCCGCATTCCGCTCCGGCACCGGCTTCGGCCCCGCGGGGAGCGATGGTACGGGCCGGAATGATACCCAATCATGCCTGCAGGCGCACCCGTGGCCCCCGCCCCTTCCAGGTGCAGGGTGCAAAGCGCAACGACCGGATTGCGAATTCCGATCCGGCATGAAACGGGTCAGGAATCATGCTGCCGGCCCACCGCCACCGGCCGCCACCGCACGCGCGCGAGCAACAGGAGCCCCAGCAGCAAGGCATAAACGAGGGGCGGCCGGACATCCAGCTTGACCAGCCAGAAGAAGTGCAGGACCGCCAGGGCGGCGGCCACATGGACCAGGCGGTGCAGGCGCTTCCAGCGTCCGCCCAGGCGGCGCATCATGCCGCGGGTGGAAGTGAGCGCCAGGGGCAGCAGCAGCAGCCAGGCGCTCATGCCCGCGGTGATGAACGGCCGCTTGAGGATGTCACGCCCGATCTCTGCCCAGGCGAAGAACTGGTCCAGCCACAGGTAGGAGGCGAGATGCACGGTGGCATAGAAGAAGGCATACAGCCCCAGCAGGCGGCGCAGCCGCTGCGGCCACCTCCAACCCGTCAGGCGCCGCAGAGGCGTCACCGCCAGCGTGACCAGCAGCAGGCGCAGGGCCCACTCACCGGTGCTGCGGGTGAAGACCTCGATGGGATTGGCCCCCAGGCGGTCCCGGGCCAGCCCCCAGGCCAGCCACAGCAACGGCGCCAGGCAGGCCAGCCACACCGCCAGCCTGATCCACACGAAACGATTCACCCCGCGCACCGCCACCCCTCCTGTACCGGGCCGCCGCCCGCAGCGGCGCCCGTGGGCCAGGCGGGGCGACGGCACCGCATTGGCCCCTGCCTCACCGTTCGAAACACGGGGGAAACCCCGTGGGTTTTCCCCGCCCTGGGGGTCATCCATGTCAGAAATACCTGCGCAGGTCCATGCCGCGATAGAGGTGCGCCACCTGCTCGGCATAGCCGTTGAACATGAGCGTCTTGCGCTTGAAGAACTCCCCGATGCGGCGCTCGCGGGCCTGGCTCCAGCGCGGGTGATCCACGGTGGGGTTGACGTTGGCATAGAACCCGTACTCGCGCGGAGACGCCTTCATCCAGCTCGTGAGCGGCTGGCGCTCGGTGAAACGGATGCGGACGATGGACTTGATGCTCTTGAAGCCGTACTTCCACGGGACCACCAGCCGCAGCGGCGCACCGTTCTGGTTGGGCAGCACTTCGCCGTACAGCCCCACCGCCAGGAGGGTGAGCGGATGCATGGCCTCGTCCATGCGCAGCCCTTCCACGTAGGGCCAGTCCAGCACGCGGCGCCGCTGCCCCGGCATCTGCTCCGGGTCGTACAGCGTGGTGAACTCCACGTACTTCGCCCGCGAGGTGGGGGCGAACCGCTTGAGCAGGCCGGCCAGGGGAAAGCCCACCCACGGGATCACCATGGACCAGCCCTCGACACAGCGCAGGCGGTAGATGCGCTCCTCCAGCGGGTGGGGTCGCAGGATGTCTTCCAGGGTGTAGGCGCCCGGTTTCTCGCACTCGCCTTCCACCGTCACCGACCAGGGCTCCGTGCGCAGGCCAGCGGCGCGCTCGGCCGGGGAGTACTTGTCGGTGCCGAACTCGTAGAAATTGTTGTAGCCGGCCACGTGCTTGAACGGGGTCGGCGGCTCGTCGGTGCGAAAGGCCGCGGGCGCGGGCCGGAAGGCCAGCCGCCGCCCGCCGTGCCCGGCCCCGGCCGGTCCCGGCAGCGCCGCGGCGGCCAAGGCCGCCACGCCGGTCTGGATGACGCGCCTGCGCTCCCGCCACACCTCCGGCGGGGTGATCTCAGAGGCAAGGACCTCCGGGGAAAAACGCTGCCTGCCCATGATGCCCGCCCTCGTCGCCGATGCCGATGGGCCCGTTGGACCACCATCAGACCGATTCTATCCCGGCGCCCCCGGGCAGGCGAAAATGCGGCCGCCCGCATTGCGGGCCCCGGGACAGTTGTGCGAAAGTTTCGGCCCCGACCCCGTCGTCCGGCGCAGCGGCCGGACCCAGGCAAGGAAAACCCTACAAGCATGGCGGACAAAAAGGTTGCGGACCGGGTGCTGGTGCAGAAGAGCACCGCCACCGGCGAAGAGCGGGGGTTCGAGATCTACAACCGCAAGTACCTGCGGGTGAGCTGCCGCGGGCTGCGCAGCAGGCGCCGCTATGACCTGCACCTGGCCATGCTGGAACCCTGGCCCATCCGCCACCGGCGCATCAGCTGGCGCTGGCTGGGCGCGTTCCTGGTCCTGGCCGCGGCCAGCGGCGGGGCCGGGTGGACCCTGTACGCCGCCGGCGGGCGGGTGGACCTCAGCCTGTGGGTGCCGGTGCTGGCCGGGCTGGTGTTCTTCACCCTGGGGGCGCTGGTGATGTTCGTGGTGCACTCACCCAACGTCACCGAGTTCCGCAGCCGTTACGGCGGCTGCGTGCTGGTGAGCCTGTTCTACGGCAAGCCCGCCCGGCGCCCGTTCCAGGAGTTCGTCGAGGAGCTCAAGAACCGGATCCTCGCCGCCAGCCAGGAGCTGGCGGTGGACAAGAGCCAGATGCTGGCCATCGAGCTCAAGGAGCTGCGCCGCCTGGCCGGCGAGGGGGCCATCACCGACGCCGACTACGCCCGGGCCAAGGAGCGGATCTTCCGGTTGCATGGAAACAACCAGGGAAGTGGCGAGGGCTGAGGGGCGAGGGGCCGGAAACAACACCCAAGCGTAGACTCAGCGGGGACCTCACCTTCCTCGCCACCCGCCACCCGCCACTCGCCACTCGCCCCTGCGCCGCCGCGCGCGGCGCTCAGGCCGCTGCGCGCTTGCCCTTGCGGCTGAAGACGATCCCGCCGTCGGCCACGTCCACCAGGATAATGTCGCCGGGGACGAACTTGCCGGCCAGGATCTCCCGCGCCAGCGGGTTCTCGATCTCGTGCTGGATGGCCCGCTTGAGCGGCCGCGCCCCGTACACCGGGTCGAACCCGGCCTCGCCGATGCGATCCAGCGCCGCCTCGGTGAGCTCGATGTCCATGTGCCGCTCGGCCAGGCGCCGGCGCAGGTAGTCCACCTGGATGCCGGCGATGGCCCGGATCTGCTCGCGGCCCAGCGGGTGGAACACCACCGTCTCGTCGATGCGGTTGAGGAACTCGGGCCGGAAGTGCTGGCCCACCACCTCGAGCACCGCGGTCTTCATGGCCTCGTAGTCGTTGGTGCGCGCCATCTCCTGGATGAGCTGGCTGCCCAGGTTGGAGGTCATCACCACCACGGTGTTGCGGAAGTCCACCGTGCGGCCGTGGCCGTCGGTGAGGCGCCCGTCGTCGAGCACCTGCAGCAGCACGTTGAACACGTCGGGGTGGGCCTTTTCCACCTCGTCCAGCAGGATCACCGAGTAGGGCTTGCGCCGCACGGCCTCGGTGAGATAACCGCCCTCCTCGTAGCCCACGTAGCCCGGCGGGGCGCCGATGAGCCGCGCCACCGAGTGCTTCTCCATGAACTCGGACATGTCGATGCGGACCATGGCCTCCTCGGTGTCGAACAGGAACTCGGCCAGGGCCTTGGTCAGCTCGGTCTTGCCCACGCCGGTGGGCCCCAGGAACAGGAACGAGCCGTTGGGCCGGTTGGGATCGGACAGGCCCGCCCGCGAGCGGCGGATGGCATCCGACACCGCGCGCACCGCCTCGTCCTGGCCCACCACCCGCTTGCGCAGCTCGTCCTCCATGCGCAGCAGCTTCTCGCGCTCGCCCTCGAGCATCTTGGACACCGGGATGCCGGTCCACTTGGACACCACCTCGGCGATCTCCTCCTCGGTGACCTTGTTGCGCAGGAGCTTGGTCTCCTGCATCTCGGCCTGGGCCGCCATGTCGAGCTGCTTCTCCAGCTCGGGGATGCGGCCGTACTGGAGCTCGGACATGCGCTGCAGGTCGCCGGCGCGGCGCGCGGTCTCCAGTTCCTGGCGGGCCCGCTCCAGCTCCTCCTTGATGTGCTGGGTGCCCTGGACCGCGGCCTTCTCCGCCTTCCAGATCTCCTCCAGCTCGCTGTACTCCTGCTCCAGCTTCTGGATCTCCTCCTCCAGCTTCTCCAGCCGGGCCTTGGAGGCCTCGTCGGTCTCCTTGGACAGGGCCTCGCGCTCGATCTTGAGCTGGATCAGGCGCCGCTCCAGCCTGTCCATGGCCTCGGGCTTGGAATCGATCTCCATGCGGATGCGGCTGGCCGCCTCGTCGACGAGGTCGATGGCCTTGTCAGGAAGCTGGCGGTCGGTGATGTAGCGGTGTGACAGGGTGGCCGCGGCCACGATGGCGGGGTCGGTGATCTCCACCCCGTGGTGGACCTCGTACTTCTCCTTCAGGCCGCGCAGGATGGCGATGGTGTCCTCCACCGTGGGCTCGTCCACCAGCACCTTCTGGAAACGGCGCTCCAGGGCCGCGTCCTTCTCGATGTACTGGCGGTACTCGTCCAGGGTGGTGGCGCCGATGCAGTGCAGCTCGCCGCGGGCCAGGGCCGGCTTGAGCATGTTGCCGGCGTCCATGGCGCCCTCGGCCTTGCCCGCGCCCACCATGGTGTGGATCTCGTCGATGAACAGGATGATGCTGCCTTCCTGCTTGGCGATGTCGTTGAGCACCGCCTTGAGGCGCTCCTCGAACTCGCCGCGGAACTTGGCCCCGGCGATGAGCGCCGCCATGTCCAGCGACAGCAGGCGCTTGTGCTTGAGCCCCTCCGGCACCTCGCCGTTGACGATGCGCTGGGCCAGGCCCTCGACGATGGCGGTCTTGCCCACGCCCGGCTCGCCGATGAGCACCGGGTTGTTCTTGGTCCGGCGCTGCAGGATCTGCACCACGCGCCGGATCTCGTCGTCGCGGCCGATGACCGGGTCGAGCTTGCCCTGCTCGGCCCGCTCGGTGAGGTCGATGGTGTACTTCTCCAGCGCCTGGCGCTGCTCCTCGGCGTTGGGATCGTCCACCTTCTGCCCGCCGCGGATGTTGTCGATGGCCTTTTCGACGGCCTCGCGGGTGGCGCCGGCCTTGCGCAGGATGTCGCCCAGCTGGCCCTTGTCGTCCACCGCGGCGAGCACGAACAGCTCGCTGGAGATGTAGCTGTCCTTGCGCTGCTGGGCCAGCTTGTCGGTGAGATTGAGCAGGCGCGCCAGCTCGTTGGAGACATGGACCTCGCCCGCCGTGCCCTCCACCTGGGGCAGGTGGTCCAGCGCCTCGCCCACCTGGGAGCGCAGCAGGTTGAGGTTGACCCCGGCCTGGGCCAGCAGGTGGCGCACGGTGCCGCCCTCCTGGTCCAGCAGCGCGGCCATGAGGTGCAGCGGCTCGATGAACTGGTGGTCACGCCCCACCGCCAGGCTCTGGGCATCGGCCAGGGCCATCTGGAACTTGCTCGTCAGTTTGTCCATTCGCATGGAAGGTCTTCCCCCTGATTCTCGGATTCGGCACACCGCGTCGCCCGCACCACGCGGTGACCGGTTTCCCCCTAAGTATGGGTGAAATCGGCCGGTTCAAGTGGGAAAAAACGCCTCGGGGGAGTCACGGCGCGCCGCCGCCGGCCGCGGCGCCGTGCCGCGCGGGGACGGGATAGGGATGCAGCGCCGACAGGGGCACGCTGTGGCCGGGCCGCTGGACGACGCGCACGTGCTCGCGCCGCAACTCGCGCGCGTGGGCCAGGCCGCAGGAGTGGGCCAGGGCGTTGACCTCGTGGTTCATCCAGCGGGCGTACTGGGCCACGCGCCGGGCCTTGTCGCTCACCACCAGCCCGCGCTGGCGGCGCGGGTCATGGGTGGTGATGCCGGTGGGGCAGGTGTCGCGGTGGCACTGCATGGACTGGATGCAGCCCAGCGCGAACATGAACCCGCGGGCCGAGACCGCGAAGTCGGCGCCTGCGCACAGGGCCCAGGCCACCCGGGCCGAGGTCACCAGCTTGCCCGAGGCGATGACCCGGACGCGCTCGCGCAGGCCGGCCGCCAGCAGGGCGTCCACCGCCAGGGGCAGGGCCTCGCCCAGGGGCAGCCCCACGTGGTCGGCCAGGAGCTGCGGCGCCGCGCCGCTGCCGCCCTCGCCCCCGTCGACGGTGATGAAATCGGGGGCGCTGGCCTCGCCCCGGCGCAGGACGGCCTCGCACAGCTCCTGCAGGAAGGCCCCGGAGCCGATGACGGTCTTGAATCCCACCGGGCGCCCGGTGACCGTGCGCACGCGGTCGATCATGTCCAGCAGGTCGTCCACGCACTTGATCTCGGGATGGCGGTTGGGACTGGATGCCGTCCGGCCCACCGGGATGCCGCGGATCTCCGCGATCTCCGGCGTCACCTTGGCCGCCGGCAGCACCCCGCCGCGGCCCGGCTTGGCCCCCTGGGCCAGCTTGATCTCGAAGGCCCGCACGTGCGGCGCCACCTCGCGCAGGCGCCGCTCCGACAGCCGGCCCTCGGCATCGCGCACGCCGTACTTGGCGGTGCCGATCTGGAACACGAGATCGCAGCCGCCCTCGCGGTGGTAGGGCGACAGGCCCCCTTCCCCGGTGTTGAGCCAGATGCCGGCCTCGGCCGCGCCGCGGGACAGGGCCTGCACCGCCGGCCGGGACAGGGCACCGTAGCTCATGCCCGAGATGTTGAAGATGGAACGGGCGACGAAGGGCCGGTCGCAATGGGGCCCGATGACCAGCGGCGGCGCCGGGACCCGCTCCTCGGCCAGGCGCGGAAAGGGGGCGTTGACGAAGATGAGCGAGCCCGGCTCGCGCAGGTCGTTGGTGGAACCGAACCCCACCAGGCCGCCCAGCCCCTTGGCGGTGCGGTAGACCCAGGCCCGGGTGGCCCGGTTGAAGGGCTGCTCCTGCCGGTCCATGGCGAAGAAGTACTGGCGGAAGAACTCGCCCTGGCGCTCGAACAGGTAGCGCAGGCGTCCGATGACCGGGTAGTTGCGGCGGATGGTATGGGTGGTCTGGAAACGGTCCTGCACGTACATGACCGCCACCGCCACCACCCCGAGCCCCACCAGCCCGGTCATGCCGAGAATCACCCAACTGGCCAGCTCCATCAGCTCCATAGGATTAATGGTTCCGGTGGCTGCGACTTACCTCCCCTGATTCATCGACCCCTGCCGGGGCAATGTTTAGCAGGCTGTTGGAAAACGACCTGCCGGGGCGGGGCAGGGATGCCCCGCCCGCGAATCGAGCGTGTCAACGCTCGATTCGGCGCAGCCGAACCCGGACCTGCGCCGGGTTCGGCGCGTTGAAAAAGGCCGGGACAGGCCTTTTTCAACCTCTTGTCAGCCACGCCTCCAGCCGGGCCAGGCACCGGGCCTCGTCACCGGGCCGGCAACGCGTCTCGCCGCGGAACACCAGCCGCGCCCGGGCCCGCAGGAACACGGCGCCCAGCACCCGGCCCTGGCCGCGCACCCCGCCGATGTGCACCGCCAGCACCGGTGCCCCGGACAGGGCGGCCAGGCGGGCCACGCCCCGCTTGAGCGGCGGCGGCGGCCGGCCGGGGGGCTGGATGCGCCCGCCGGGAAACAGGGCCACCACCTCGCCGCGGGCCAGGGCCGCCAGCGCCTCGCGGAAGGCCTGCTGGGGCCGCGACTCGCGGTCCACCGGGATGCAGCCCATGGCCCGGAACAGCCAGCGCAGGCCCCGGCGCTCGTACTGCTCGCGGGCGATGAGAAAGCGCAGCGGGCGGCGCACGGCCGCCACCATGAGCACGGGATCGAGGCCGGAGACGTGGTTGGCCACCAGCAACGCCGGGCCCGATTCCGGCAGGGGCACGGGATCGGCGACCAGGCGGTGCCAGCGGCGGCAGAACAGGCGCACGAGCCCGTCCACCACCGTGAGCGTGCGGCGGCCCCAGTCCGCCTCGTGGGCCCGCCAGCCCAGCCAGGCCAGCCCGGCCGCGGCCGCCACCGCCCCGCCCGCCATGACCGGCCACGGCTCCACGCCGGTCCTCAGTGCAGCGTGGAGTGGGCGGCGAAGATCACCCCCACCCCCAGCAGGATGAGGCTGATCTGCTGCAGGGTGGCGCGCCACTCCAGGCGCCGGTGCAGCCCCGGGATGAGATCGGCCACCGCGATGTAGATGAAGCTGGCCGCCGCCACCGCCAGCACGTAGGGCAGCACCGCGCGGACACCGGCCAGGCCGTACCAGGCCGCCACCGCCCCGGCCACGGTGGTAAGGCTGGAGAGCACGTTGTAGAACAGGGCCCGGCGGCGACTGAAGCCGCTGTGCAGCAGCACCGCGAAGTCACCCACCTCCTGCGGGATCTCGTGCGCCGCCACCGCCAGCGCGGTGACGATCCCCAGGTGGACGTCGGTCATGAAGGCGGCCGCGATGAGCACCCCGTCCACCAGGTTGTGGACGGCATCCCCCACCAGCACCAGGATTCCCGCGGCGGGCTGGGCCGGGGCATCGGGGGCCGGGGCATGGGCCTCGCAGTCGGCGGCGTGGCAGTGGCGCCACAATACCGTTTTCTCCAGCAGGAAGAAGCCCAGCAGCCCCAGCAGCACGGCCAGACCCAGGCGGTGCACGGTGGCCTCGTCGGCCCCGGCGAAGGCGTGGGGCAGCAGGGCCAGGAACGCCGCCCCCAGCAGGGCCCCGATGGCGAAACTCACCAGGTGCGGCAGCAGGCGGGCCTGCCACCGGTCGGCGGCGAACATGAAGGCCGCCGCCGCCAGCACGCTGGCCACGCCCCCGGCCAGGCTGAAGACGAGGATCCAGGTGAGCAGGCTCATGGGGCGGTGTTCTCCCGCGGCGGACGAGGCAAAGGGCGGGATGATAACAAAGGGTGCTGGGTGCTGGGTGCTGGGGGCCGGGGGCATTGAAGGAAATCACCCCAGGGGCCGGTCTCCCGTCACCGGTCTGGTATCCGGCCGCTGGTCATCCCGGCTCCGTCCCGGTCCCCAGCCGCCAGCCCCCAGCCCCTTTTCTCCATATGAGCGCCGCCATGCGCCCGGTGACACCGTCGCGGCGGTAGGAATAGAACCGCGCCGGGTCGCCGTGGGTGCACGGGCCGCCGCCGAAGACCTGCTCCACGCCGCAGGCCGCCAGCCGGCGCCGGGCCAGGGCCTGGAGATCGGCCCGCCACCGGTCCCCCCCGTCGGGGACGAAGGCCTCCTCCGCCCCCGGATCCGTCTCCACGAAGGCCGCCCGCACCTCGGGCCCCACCTGGAAGGCCGACGGCCCGATGGCCGGCCCCAGCCAGGCGAGCACGTCCGCCGGCGGCACGCCCAGCGCCGCCACCGCCGCCTCCAGCACGCCGGCGGCGAGCCCGCGCCAGCCGGCGTGCACCGCCCCCACCCGGCCGCCGTCGCGGCTGCACAGGAGCACCGGCAGGCAGTCGGCGGTGAGCACCGCGCACACCACGCCGGGCGCCGCCGTCACCGCCGCGTCGGCCTCCGGCGTGGCGGCCGGGGCCGCCGTCAGCACCGCCACCCCGCACCCGTGTACCTGGCGGAGCCAGGCCGGCTCGCCCGGCAGGTCCAGGGCCGCGCGCAGCCGGGCCCGGTTGGCCGCCACCGCCGCCGGGTCGTCGCCCACGTGGTCCGCCAGGTTGAAACCGTCGAAGGGTGGCCGGCTCGCGCCGCCGGCGCGGGTGGTCACCGCGGCGGCCACGCCCGGCGGCGCCGGCCAGCGGGGTCGGATGAAAACGGGATCGTCAGCCGGCGCCGGCATCCGCGCGCAGGGCCGCCACCAGGGCCGCCATGTCCTCCGGCAGGGGCGCGCTCCATTCCAGGAACCCGCCGCCGGCCGGATGCACCAGGCCCAGGCGGGCCGCGTGCAGGGCCTGGCGGCGGAAACCGCGCAGCACCGCGGCCAGCTCCGGCGCCGCCCGCGGCGGCAGGCGCAGGCGCCCGCCGTAGACCGGATCGCCGGTCACCGGGTAGCGGATGTGGGCCAGGTGGACCCGGATCTGGTGGGTGCGGCCGGTCTCCAGCCTGAGCGCGACCAGGGTATGGGCCCGGAACCGCTCCAGGACCCGGTAGTGGGTCACCGCGCCGCGGCCGCCGCCCGTCACCGCCATGCGGGTGCGGTGGACGGGATGGCGCCCCACGGGGGCGTCCACCGTGCCGCCGGCGGGCATGACCCCGCACACCACGGCCCGGTACTCGCGCAGCATCTCGCGGGCCTGGAGCTGGCGCACCAGCGCGGTGTGCGCCCGCGTCGTGCGGGCCACCACCAGCAGGCCCGAGGTGTCCTTGTCCAGGCGGTGGATGATCCCGGCCCGGGGCAGGCGCTCCAGCTCCGGGGCATGGTGCAGGAGGGCGTTGACCAGGGTGCCGTCGGGATTGCCCGCGGCGGGATGGACCACCCGCCCCGGCGGCTTGTCGACCACGATGAGGTCCTCGTCCTCGTGCACGATGTCCAGCGGCAGGGCCTGCGGAAGCCAGCGGGTCTCGCGCCCGGCCTCCGGCTCCAGGCGGATGCGGTCACCGCCCCGCACCCGGTCGCGGGCGCGCAGGGTGCGGTCGTTGACCCGGACCCGGCCGGCCCGGATCCAGGCCTGCAGGCGCGCGCGCGAGTAGTCGCCGAACATGGCGGCCAGGGCCTGGTCCAGGCGCCGGCCCGCCAGCTCCGGCGGCACCACGCCATGCAGATAGGGATCGGGATGTGACATGCACCCGCAAGCCGATGTTTCGCAGGAATATTCGCCAGAGTATACTGCAGCCATGGGAAGGTTCGCAGGCCAGGGATCCGCTCGCGGCGCCGCCGCCGTTCTGTTGCTGTTGTCGTGGCTCGCCGGCTGTGCCGGCCCCGAGCACGAGGACCCCACGGAGGACATGTCCGCCCGCCAGATCTACCTCGAGGCCAAGGCGGAACTGGAAGACGGCCAGTACGAGACGGCGGCGGGCCTGTATTCCAAGCTCATCTCCCGCTATCCCTACGGCCGCTATGCCCAGCAGGCCCTGCTGGAGATGGCCTACGCCTATTACAAGGGCAACGAAACGGAGACCGCCATTCTCACCGCCGAGCGCTTCATCAAGCTCTACCCGCGCCACCCCGGCATCCCCTATGCCTACTACCTGCGGGGGCTGGCGGCCTATCCCATGGAACCGGACTTCCTGGCCCGCTGGTTCGACCAGGACCCGGCGGAACGCGACCCGCACGCCGTGCGCCGGGCCATGGACTTCTTCACCGCCCTGCTGGACAAGTTTCCCCGCAGCAAATACACCGCCGACGCCCGCCAGCGCCTGCTCTACCTCCGCGGCCTGCTGGCCCGCCACGAAATCGCGGTGGCGCGTTTCTACCTGCGGCGCGAGGCCTACGTGGCCGCCGCCAACCGGGCCCGGCGGGTGATCGAGGAATTTCCCCGTACCCCGGCGGTGGCCGAGGCCCTCCAGGTGCTGGTGGCGGCCTACGAGGGCCTGGCCCTGCCGGACCTGGCGCGGGACGCGCGCCGGGTGCTGGAACTCAACTACCCACCGCGGGCCGCGGGCCCGCAGGACGAACAAGGCTGAATCCCGTGTACCGGTCGCCCCGCCGCACCCGGGACCGTGCCGGCCGGATCTGGCCCGGGGCCATGGTGCCGGGGCTGGTGCTGGCCCTGGCACTGGCCGGCTGTGCCGGGCCCGCCGCGGACGGCGCCCGCAGCGGCGAGCTCTCCCCCCCGCAGCTCTACCGCAAGGCCCGGGCCGAGCTGCGCCAGCGCAACTACGGCCGGGCCATCGAGCTGTTGCAGGAGCTGCAGAACCGGTTCGGGGATCAGCCCGAGGCCGAGGCGGGGCGCCTCAGCCTCGCCTATGCCTACTACAAGGCCGGCGAGCACCGGCAGGCCATCGACACCGCGGAGGCCTTCATCCGCCGCCACCCGCAGAACGCCAACGTGGCCTACGCCTACTACGTGCGCGGGCTGGCGGCCTACGCCCGCAGCAAGACCGACGTGGAACGGGCCCTGGCCGAGCCGCCCTCGCCGGACGCCCTGGCCTCCACCCGCGAGGCCTTCCGCTACCTGTCGGAGCTGGTGGAGCGCTTCCCCCGCAGCCGCTACTTCAGCGATGCCATGACCCGCATCGTCAAGCTGCGTAACCGCATGGCGCGCTACCAGATCCATGCCGCCGAGTACGACCTCGAGGCGGGACGCACCGAGCGGGCGGTGGAGCGCGCCCGCTACGTGCAGAAGCATTTCGCCCGCACCCCCTCCCTGCCGGCGGCGCTGGCGGTGCTGGCCCGGGGCCAGCTGGCGCTGGGACGCCGGCGCGAGGCCGAGGAGGTCCTGGCCGCCCTGGAGGCCAACTATCCCGACGACCCGGTGACCACCGCCACCCGGGAATACTTTTCCAATCACCGCCGCGTGCGGCCCGCGCGCTGAAGGGAAGGGGATCTCGCAGGCCGCCGGACACCGGCCCGGGCGCGACCAGAAACGAGCGCCGGCCGGGACGGTCTCCTCACCGGCCGCCTGTCAGATGGCGGCCTCGCCCTCCTCGCCGGTGCGGATGCGCACCACCCGCTCCACGCTGGAGACGAAGATCTTGCCGTCGCCGATCTTCCCCGTGCGGGCCGCGGTGGAAATGGCCTCGATGCAGCGTTCGGCCAGGTCGTCGCTGACCACGATCTCCAGTTTCACCTTGGGCAGGAAATCGATGACGTACTCGGCGCCACGGTAGAGCTCGGTGTGGCCCTTCTGGCGCCCGAAGCCCTTGACCTCGATGGCGGTCATGCCGGTGACTCCGATCTCCGACAGCGCCTCGCGCACGTCATCCAGCTTGAAGGGTTTGATGATGGCCTCGATTTTTTTCATTGTCGCATGTTCCCGGTTGAGCTGTGCGGGGGCGGCCGTGGCGCCCGCTCCCAAGCATACCCACTCGCCGCGGTCCCGTACAGCTCCCCCGCTCAGGGCCGGCGGCCGTAGCCGCTGGTGATGGGATAGCGCCGGTCGCGCCCGAAGGCCCGGCGGGTGATGCGCACCCCGGGCGGGGCCTGGCGCCGCTTGTACTCGTTGCGATCCACCATCCAGGCCACGCGCCGCACCACCGCCTCGTCGAAACCGGCGGCGACGATGGCGTCGATGTCGCGGTCCTCCTCCACGTACATCTGCAGGATGGGATCGAGGACCTCGTACGGCGGCAGGGTGTCGGTGTCCTTCTGGTCCGGCGCCAGCTCC
The DNA here is from genome assembly GCA_026990045.1 of Chromatiales bacterium. Lineage (GTDB taxonomy): Bacteria > Pseudomonadota > Gammaproteobacteria > CAMYNG01 > CAMYNG01 > JALUTW01. Next base: position 20,018 of record JALSIK010000097.1, read on the forward strand.
GCCGACGGCGGCCGGGTCAGCACCCGCTCCGGGATCACGGGATCCCGGCGGTTGCGGTAGCGGGCCAGGCGGTAGACCAGGGTCTTGGGCACGTCCTTGAGCACGTCGTAGCCGCCGGCCATGTCCCCGTACAGGGTGGCATAGCCCACCGCCATCTCGCTCTTGTTGCCGGTGGTGAGCACGATCTTGCGCTTCTTGTTGGAGATGGCCATGAGGATCACGCCGCGGCAGCGGGCCTGGATGTTCTCCTCGGTGGTATCGGGCCCGGTGCCGGCGAACTCGGCCGCCAGCACGTCGAGAAAGGCCCGGTAGGCGGGCTCGATGGGAATGACGTGGTACTCCACCCCCAGGGCGCGGGCCTCGGCGGTGGCGTCCTCCACGCTCATGTCGGCGGTGTAGCGCGAGGGCATCATCACCGCCTCGACCCGCTCGGGACCCAGGGCGTCCACCGCCACCGCCAGGGTCAGGGCCGAGTCGATGCCGCCGGACAGGCCGATGACCACCCCGGCGAAGCCGTTCTTGGTCACGTAGTCGCGCACGCCCAGCACCAGGGCCCGGTACACGCTCTCCTCCAGCGCCAGCGGCGGCAGGCACAGGCCGGGGCGCGGTCGCGGCACCTCGGCGGAGAGATCGAAGTCCACGGGAAAGATCCCTTCCTCGAAGGCCGGAAACCGGTGGCTCACCCGGCCCGCGGCGTCCATCACGAACGACTCGCCGTCGAACACCAGCTCGTCCTGGCCGCCCACCAGGTTGACGTAGACCACCGGCACCCCGCTTTCCTCGATGCGCTCGCGCACCACCGCCTCGCGCTCGCTGCCCTTGTCCACGTGGTAGGGCGAGGCGTTGATGTTGAGGATGAGGCGGGCCCCGGCCTCCACCGCCTGGGTCACCGGCCCCGGGTGCCACACGTCCTCGCAGATGGTCAGCCCCACCGGGACCCCGGCGATGTCGGCCACGCAGCCCGCCGTGCCCGGGGCGAAGTAACGCTTCTCGTCGAACACGCCGTAGTTGGGCAGGTGCTGCTTGTGGCAGATCTCCATCAGGCGCCCGTCGCGGACGAGGGCGGCGGCGTTGTACAGGCCCCCGGTGGCGTGGTGGGGAAAACCCACCACCGCGGCGATGCCCCGGATCCCGCGCTTGAGCCGGCCCAGGGCCTCCAGCACCCGCTGGTGAAAGCCGGGACGCAGCAGCAGGTCCTCGGGCGGGTAACCCGCCAGCGCCAGTTCCGGAAACACCACCACCTGGGCATGGAGGCGGTCGCGGGCCTCGGCGCAGGCGGCCAGGACCCGCCGGGTGTTGCCGTCCACGTCACCCACCAGGAAATCGAGCTGGGCGACGGCCACCCGCAGGGTGGCGGGCGGGCGCTCAGGCACCGAGCCGCTCCAGCATGCGCAGGCCCATCTCGGCCGGGGAACGGGCCACCGTGACCCCGGCCGCCTCCAGGGCCGCGATCTTGGCCTCGGCGGTGCCGCGGCCGCCGGCGATGATGGCCCCGGCGTGGCCCATGCGCTTGCCCGGCGGCGCGGTGAGGCCGGCGATGTAGGCCACCACCGGCTTGTCCACGTGGTCCCGGATGTAGTCGGCGGCCTCCTCCTCGGCGCTGCCGCCGATCTCCCCCACCATGAGGATGCCCTCGGTCTCCGGGTCCTCGTTGAACAGGGCCAGGCAGTCGGTGAAGGACAGGCCGCCGATGGGATCGCCACCGATGCCGATGCAGGTGCTCTGGCCCAGGCCGTTGGCGGTGGTCTGCGCCACCGCCTCGTAGGTGAGGGTGCCCGAGCGGGACACGATGCCCACCCGTCCCGGGGCGTGGATGGCACCGGGCATGATCCCGATCTTGCACTGGCCGGGCGTGATGATGCCGGGACAGTTGGGGCCGATGAGCACCGCCTCACCGCCGCGCAGCGCCGCCTTCACCTTGATCATGTCCTGCACCGGGATCCCCTCGGTGATGCAGACGATGACCCGGATGCCGGCATCGGCCGCCTCCAGGATGGCATCGGCGGCGAACGGCGCCGGCACGTAGATCATGGAGGCATCGGCCCCGGTGGCCGCCACCGCCTCGGCCACGGTGTCGAACACCGGCCGGTCCAGGTGGCGCTGGCCGCCCTTGCCCGGGGTCACCCCGCCCACCAGGCGGGTGCCGTAGGCGATGGCCTGCTCCGAGTGGAAGGTGCCCTGCTTGCCGGTGAAGCCCTGGCATAGCACCCGGGTGTCGCGGTCCACCAGCACCGCCACCTCAGCGGCCCTCCCGCGCCGCGGCCACCGCCCGCCGCGCCGCCTCGGCCAGGTCGGCCACCGCGATGACGGCCAGGCCCGAGCGCTCCAGCAGCGCCCGGCCCTCGTCGCGGCGGGTGCCCTCCAGCCGCACCACCACCGGCACCCTCACCTCCACCTCGCGCAGGGCGCGCACGATGCCCTCGGCGATGAGGTCGCAGCGCACGATGCCGCCGAAGATGTTGACCAGGATGGCGCGCACCCGGGGCTCGGCGTTGATGAGCTTGAACGCCTCGGCCACCTTTTCCGCCGAGGTGCCGCCGCCCACGTCGAGAAAGTTGGCCGGGCGGCCGCCGGCGAGCTGGATGAGGTCCATGGTGGCCATGGCCAGGCCGGCGCCGTTGACCATGCAGCCGATGTCCCCGTCCAGGCGCACGTAGTTGAGACCGTGCCCGGCGGCGGCGTGTTCCTGCGGGTCCTCCTGGCCGGGATCGCGCCAGGCCGCCAGCTCCGGCTGGCGGTAGAGGGCGCTGTCGTCCACCGCCACCTTGGCGTCCAGCGCCAGCAGGTCTCCGTCGCGGGTGAGCACCAGGGGATTGATCTCCACCAGGCCGAGGTCCTTGTCCGCCATCATGCGCGCCAGGGCGCCGACGATGGCCGCAAACGGCTTGCCCTGCGCGCCCAGGCCCAGGGCGAAGGCCAGGCGCCGGGCCTGGAACGGCATGAGCCCGGTGGCGGGGTCCACGTGGACGCGGTGGATGGCCTCCGGGTGCGCGCGCGCGATCTCCTCGATCTCCATGCCGCCGGCGGCGGAGGCCACGAAGGCGATCCTCTGCGCGGCGCGGTCCACCAGCGCCCCCAGGTAGAACTCCTTGTGCACGTGAACCAGCGGCTCCACCAGCACCCGCTCCACCGGCTGGCCGCCGGGCCCGCTCTGGGCCGTGACCAGGCGCGTGCCCAGCAGCGAGCCGGCCGCCTCGCGCAGGGCGTCGAGGCCCTCCACCCGCTTGACCCCGCCGGCCTTGCCGCGGCCGCCGGCATGGACCTGGGCCTTGACCACGCAGCCCCGGGCGCAGAAACCGCCGGCCGCCTCCACCGCCTCGGCCACGGAGGCCGCCACCACCCCCTGGGGCACCGGGATGCCGTAGTCGGCAAACAGGCGCTTGGCCTGGTACTCGTGCAGATTCATCACCTCGACCCCGGCGGAAAACGTGGTATTTTGTAGGAAAGGGAATACCGAAGCAAAGACCGTCCGGCCAACAGACCCGGCGCCGCCCGTGCCATGACTCTCATCCGCCTCATCGCCATCGCCGTGGTCCTGTGGCTGGCGTGGACCATCCTGCGCCGCTGGCTGGCCCGGGCCCGCCGCCCGGCCGCGCGGACACGGGGCACGCCGAAACAGGTGGAGCAGATGGTGCGCTGCGCCCATTGCGGCCTGCACGTGCCGGAGAAGGAGGCGGTGGCCGCCGGCGGCCGGCATTATTGCTCCGCCCGCCACCGCGACGCCGGCGCCGCCTGAACCCCGCGCATGGAGACGGCCACTTCCGCCCCCCTGCCCGCAGCGGCCCGCCCCGCCGATCCGCGCAACACCTGGAAGCCGCTGTCGCTGCTCAACGCCTACCGCGGCCTGGTGGCCGGCGGCTCCCTCACCCTGCTCCTTACCGGGCACCTGTTCGCCCCCCTGGGACTGGAAAATCCCCGCCTGTTCGCCACCACCGCGTTTTTCTACCTGCTCTACGCCCTGGTGGCCGCCCTCATGATCCGGCTCCGCGAACCCGACTTCTCCCTGCAGGTGGCCGCCGGCGTGGGCGTGGACGTGCTCAGCCTCACCCTGCTCATGCACGCTTCCGGCGGCGTCAACTCGGGCCTGGGCATGCTGCTGCTGGTGCCGGTGGCCGGCGGCGCCATGCTGGAACGCCCGCGCGCGGCACTGGTCTTCGCCGCCCTGGCCACGGTGGCGGTGCTGGCCGAACAGAGCCTGCGCTTCCAGCAGGACCCGGGCGGGCTGCCGGGCTTCGCCCACGCCGGCCTGCTGGGCGCCACCTACTTCACCGCCGCCACCGTGGTCACCCTCCTCGCCCGGCGCATCCGCGAGAGCGAGGAGCTGGCCCACCGCCGCGGCGTGGACCTGGCCAACATGGCCGAGCTCACCGACCACATCATCCAGCGCATGCAGACCGGCATCGTGGTGGTGGACGAGGCCGACCGGGTGCGCTTCATGAACGAGTCGGCGTGGCACATGCTGGGCATCGCGCCGGGGCGCAGCATGGTCCCCCTGGCCCAGGTCTCGCCGGAGCTGGCCCGCCGGGTGGAAACCTGGCGCGCCGACCCGGAAGCCGCCCTCGAACCCATCCGGCCCGGCGCCGGCCACGCCGCGCTGCAGCCGCGCCTGGCCCGCATCAGCCGGGGGGAACGGCCGGGCGTGCTGGTGTTCCTGGAAGACACCGCGGCCACCGCGCAGCAGGCCCAGCAGCTCAAGCTGGCCTCCCTGGGCCGGCTCACCGCCAGCATCGCCCACGAGATCCGCAACCCGCTGGGCGCCATCAGCCACGCCGGCCAGCTGCTCGGGGAGTCCGCCCACCTGGACGAGCACGATGCCCGGCTCATCCGCATCATCCGGGACCAGTCCCGGCGCATGAACGAAATCGTGGAAAGCGTCCTCTCCCTGAGCCGCCGGGACCGGGCCAGCCCCGAGGTGTTCCCCCTGCGCCCCTTCCTGGAGGACTTCGCCGCCGGTTTTTGCCAGCACCACGGCCTGGGCGCCGGCACCCTGGCCCTGGAGGTGGAGCCGCCGGACCTGCAGGTGCGCTTCGATCGCGGCCAGCTGCACCAGATCCTCACCAATCTGTGCGAAAACGCACTGCACCATGCCGGAAACGGTGGTAGCCTGCACATCCGGCTGGTGGCGGGCCTCAGCCCCGAGGCCCGGCGCCCCTACCTGGACGTGCACGACGACGGGCCCGGGCTGGACGCGGACACCGTGGAACACATCTTCGAGCCCTTCTTCACCACCGCGGCCGGGGGCACCGGCCTCGGGCTCTACATCTCGCGCGAGCTGGCCGAGGCCAACCAGGCCCGCATCGACTACGTCGCGGGAACCGGCGGCTGCTTCCGCATCAGCTTCCAGGACCCGCGCCGGCACATCGGCTGACAGACATGACCCAGGCATCACGGAAAAAACCGCGCGCCCTGGTGGTGGACGACGAGCCGGACATCCGCGAGCTGCTGGAGATCACCCTCATGCGCATGGGCATCGACGCCGACAGCGCCGCGGACCTGGCCGCGGCGCGCGCGCGGCTGGAACGGGAGTCCTTCGACGTCTGCCTCACCGACATGCGCCTGCCCGACGGCAGCGGCATCGACCTGGTGCGCCACATCCAGCGCCGCCACCCGCGGCTGCCGGTGGCGGTCATCACCGCCCACGGCAACATGGAATCGGCGGTGGAGGCCCTCAAGGCCGGGGCCTTCGACTTCGTGTCCAAGCCGGTGGACCTCAAGATGCTGCGCAAGCTCATCAACACCGCGCTGGAGGTCTCGGGCCAGGCCGAGGTCCCCGCGGGCGAGGAACAGCTCCTGGGCCGTTCCGCCGCCATGGACTCGGTGCGGCGCACCATCGCCAAGGTGGCACGCAGCCAGGCGCCGGTGTTCATCCACGGCGAGTCGGGCACCGGCAAGGAGCTGGTGGCACGGCTCATCCACGGCCAGGGGCCGCGCCGCGACGGTCCCTTCGTGCCGGTCAACTGCGGCGCCATCCCCGCCGAGCTCATGGAGAGCGAGTTCTTCGGCCACCTCAAGGGCAGCTTCACCGGCGCCACCCGCGACAAGGCCGGCCTGTTCCAGGCCGCCGACGGCGGCACCCTGTTCCTGGACGAGGTGGCCGACCTGCCCCTGCCCATGCAGGTGAAGCTGCTGCGCGCCATCCAGGAAAAGGCGGTGCGGCCGGTGGGGGCGCAGCGGGAAGTGCCCGTGGACGTGCGCATCCTGTCCGCCACCCACAAGGACCTCGCGGCCCTGGTGAGTGCCGGCCAGTTCCGCCAGGACCTGTACTACCGCATCAACGTCATCGCCCTGGCGGTGCCGCCCCTGCGCGAGCGGCGCGAGGACATCCCCGCCCTGGTGGACCACCTGCTGGCGCGCATCGCCGCCCAGTGGCAGGCGTCGCCGCCGCAGGTGGCCGAGGACGCCCTGGCGGCGCTGGCCGCCTACCCCTTCCCCGGCAACGTGCGCGAGCTGGAGAACATCCTGGAGCGGGCCATGACCCTGTGCGAGGGCGGGGTCATCCACGCCGCCGACCTCCAGCTCGATGCGGCGCCGGCCCCGCTGCCCGCGGCCGACGACGGCGGCGCGGCCGTGAGCCAGGGGCTCGACCCCTACCTGGACACCCGCGAGCGCGAGGCCATCCTGCGCGCGCTGGAACAGACCCGCTACAACAAGACCCAGGCCGCCAAGCTGCTGGGGATCTCCTTCCGCGCCCTGCGCTACCGGCTCAAGAAGCTGGGTATTGAATAGGGGCGAGTGGCGAGTGGCGAGTGGCGAGTGG
>JALSIK010000098.1 GCA_026990045.1 Chromatiales bacterium
ACGAAGGTGTCGAAGGTGAAGTTGGCGCCGGTGCGCAACAGCACCCTCAACCCCAACTTCACCTTCGACACCTTCGTCGAGGGCAAGTCCAACCAGCTGGCCAAGGCCGCCTCCATGCAGGTGGGCGAGAACCCGGGATCCACCTACAACCCGCTGCTCATCTACGGCGGGGTGGGACTGGGCAAGACCCACCTCATGCACGCCGTGGGCAACCTCATCAGCCAGCGCCACCCCGGGGCCCGGGTGGTTTACCTGCACTCGGAGCGCTTCGTGGGGGACATGGTCAAGGCCCTGCAGAAGGGCACCATGGACAGCTTCAAGAGCCACTACCGCAGCGTCAACGCCCTGCTCATCGACGACATCCAGTTCTTCGCCGGCAAGGAGCGCTCCCAGGAAGAGTTCTTCCATACCTTCAACGCCCTGCTGGAAGGCCAGCAGCAGGTGATCATGACCTGCGACCGCTACCCCAAGGAGGTGGACGGCCTGGAGGAACGGCTCAAGTCCCGCTTCGGCTGGGGACTCACGGTGGCCATCGAGCCGCCGGAGCTGGAGACCCGGGTGGCCATCCTCATGAAGAAGGCGGAGCAGTCCGGGGTGGAGATGCCCGACGAGGTGGCGTTCTTCATCGCCAAGCGCATCCGGTCCAACATCCGCGAGCTGGAGGGGGCGCTGCGCCGGGTCATCGCCAACGCGCACTTCACCGGCCGGCCCATCACCCTGGAGTTCGCGCGCGAGGCGCTGCGCGACCTGCTGGCCCTGCAGGACAAGCTGGTCACCATCGAGAACATTCAGAAGACGGTGGCGGAGTACTACAAGATCCGGGTCGCCGACCTCCTGTCCAAGCGCCGCAACCGCTCCGTCGCCCGCCCGCGCCAGGTGGCCATGGCCCTGTGCAAGGAGCTCACCCGCCACTCGCTGCCGGAGATCGGCGACGCCTTCGGCGGCCGCGATCACACCACCGTCATCCACGCCTGCCGCAAGGTGGCGGAGCTCAAGGAGACGGACCGGCGCATGGAGGAGGACTACGCCAACCTGCTGCGTACCCTGAGCACCTGAGCAGGCTGTGGAAAGGGCGGGGACAACTGGGGGACAATGGGATGCGCCGGAGTTGTCCACAAACGGTCCCCAGTTTCTACCGTGCTCCAGGGCTTCTGCCCACAGCCATGGGATCATACTCAAGGTGTTGAATAATATATGTTTATTTGATTTATCCCCAGCTGGCGCAGCAGTCAACAGCAACAGTTTCAAGCTATAAGTTTCTTATTGGACAATTGAGAAAAACAATCGAGCAAATCCCGACATGAAGCTTTCCATCATTCGTGAAGACATCCTCAAGCCGCTGCATCAGGCGGCCGGCGTGGTGGAACGCAGGCACAACCTGCCCATCCTGTCCAACCTGTTGCTGCGCAGTGCCGACGGGGTGCTGACACTCACCGGCACCGACCTGGAGGTGGAGCTGGTGACCCGGATCCCCATGGAGGGCGGGGAATCGGGAGAGATCACGCTGCCGGCGCGGAAGCTGCTGGACATCGTGCGCGCGCTGCCGGAAGGCGCGCAGATGGTGCTGGAGGTGGACGGCGAGAAGGCGCGCCTGCGCTCGGGCCGCAGTCGCTTCGTGCTGGCCACCTTGCCGGCGGCGGAGTTTCCCACGGTGGACGACATCGCCTCACCGCTGGAGCTGGAGCTGCCGCAAGGGGCGCTGCGCCGGCTCATGGAGCGGACCCAGTTCGCCATGGCGCAGCAGGACGTGCGCTATTACCTCAACGGCCTCATGCTGGAGCTGGGACCGCAGGGCATGAGGGCGGTGGCCACCGACGGGCACCGCCTGGCCACCTGCGTGCTGGCGGAGGACCTGGGAGTGGGCGAAGAGCGCCAGGTCATCGTGCCGCGCAAGGGCGTGGTGGAGCTCATGCGCCTGCTGGACGAGGAGGGCGGACCGGCCCGCATCCAGCTGGGGGACAACCACATCCGCGTCCTGCTGGACAACGTGGTGTTCACGTCCAAGCTCATCGACGGCAAGTTTCCGGATTACCGGCGCGTCATCCCCGAAGGGGGCACCGTGCGGGTGGTGGCGGACCGCGAGGCCCTGCGCCAGGCCTTCGTGCGCGCCTCCGTGCTGTCCAACGAGAAGTACCGGGGCATGCGCCTGGTGCTCACCGACGGCCTGCTCCAGGCCACGGTGCACAACCCGGAGCAGGAGGAGGCCGAGGAGGAGGTGGAGGTGGATTACTCGGGGCCGCAGTTCGAGATCGGCTTCAACGTGGCCTACTTCCTGGATGCGCTCAACGCCATCCCCTCGGAGCAGGTGCGCATGGAGATGACGGACGCCAACAGCAGTTGTCTCCTGCACGGGGAAGGAGAAGATTCCTGCAAGTACGTGATCATGCCCATGCGGTTGTGACGCCGCCGAACGCCGGGGGCCTCGTGCCCCGGAACCCGTGACATGGCGTTGATACACCTCCGGGTGGAGGGGGTGCGGATCATCCAGTCCGCGGAGCTGTCTCCCGGTCCCGGTTTCAATCTCATCACCGGTGCCAACGCGGCAGGCAAGACCAGCCTGCTGGAGGCCATCTATCTCCTGGGGACCGCCCGGTCCTTCCGGACCCACCGGCTCGACGAGGTGCGCCGCCGCCAGGCGGAGACGCTGCAGGTGGTGGGCCGGGTGAACGAGGGGGCCAGGGTGGTGGTGCAGGGGCTGCGCCGGCGGGGGGCGGTGACGGAACTGCGGGTGGACGGGGAAGCGGTGAGCCGGGCGTCGGCGCTGGCGGAAGGGCTGGCGGTCCAGGTCATCACCCCCGATGCCCACGCGCTGCTGGAGCAGGGACCGAGGGAGCGCCGCCGGTTCCTGGACTGGGGCGTGTTCCACGTGGAACACGGCTATCGCCGCGCCTGGCAGGAGTACTACCGGGCGCTGCGCCAGCGCAACGCCGCGCTGCGCCAGGGGGCGCCGGACCGGCTGGTGAAGCAGTGGGATGGGCCGCTGGTGCAGGCGGCGTCGAGGCTAGACGAGGCGCGCCGGAAATACGTGGATTCACTGCGGCCCCACCTGGACGCGGCGGCCTCGGCCCTCCTGGGCGAGAGCCCGGAGGTGGGATACCGGCCGGGGTGGGGTGCGGGAAGGGACCTGGCAGAGGTGCTGTCGGAGCAGCTCCCGGGTGATCGGGAGCGAGGGTTCACCCATGCCGGGCCGCACCGGGCGGACCTGGAACTGGCTGCCGGCGGCGTCCCGGTGCGGAGCCTGTACTCCCGGGGCCAGCAGAAGCTGCTCGTCGCCGCGCTGGTGCTGGCCCAGGTGCGGTGCTTGGGAGACAGCGGGCAGGGGCGGGCAGTGCTGCTGGTGGATGACCTGGCGGCCGAGCTGGACCGGGGGCGGCGCAGCGCGCTGCTGGAGCTTCTGGCCGACAGCGGGGCCCAGGTCTTCATCACCGCCACGGAGCCGGAGCTCGTCTCGCTTCCGCCCGGCCGTCCCCACCGCGTGTTCCACGTGGAACATGGCCGGGTCCGGCAGGTGGTATAATGGCCATCATGCCACGGAGCATCACATGACCGATTCCAGCACCTACGACTCCTCCAACATCAAGGTCCTCAAGGGCCTGGACGCGGTGCGCAAGCGCCCGGGCATGTACATCGGCGACACCGACGACGGCACCGGCCTCCACCACATGGTGTTCGAGGTGGTGGACAACTCCATCGACGAGGCCCTGGCCGGCCACTGCACCCGCATCGACGTCATCATCCACAGCGACGGGTCGGTCACCGTGCGCGACAACGGCCGCGGCATTCCCGTGGACATCCACCCGGAGGAGGGGCGTTCCGCGGCCGAGGTCATCATGACGGTGCTCCACGCCGGCGGCAAGTTCGACGACAACTCGTACAAGGTGTCCGGCGGCCTCCACGGGGTGGGGGTGTCCGTGGTCAATGCCCTGTCCGAGCATCTCAAGCTCACCATCCGCCGCAACGGGCACGTCTACCAGCAGGAGTACCGCCTGGGCGAGCCCCAGGGCGAGCTCCGGATCATCGGCGACACCGACCAGACCGGCACCGAGATCCGGTTCAAACCCAGCCCCGAGATTTTTTCCGACACCCGGTTCCACTACGACATCCTGGCCAAGCGCCTGCGGGAGCTGTCCTTCCTCAACTCCGGGGTGCGCATCCACCTGGTGGACGAACGCGAGGACAAGGAGGACGTGTTCGAGTACGCCGGCGGCATCAAGGCCTTCGTGGAGCACCTGAACCAGAAGAAGACGCCCCTGCATCCCACGGTGTTCTACTTCCAGACCCAGCGCGACGGTATCACCGTGGAAGTGGCCATGCAGTGGAACGACTCCTACCAGGAGAACATCTACTGCTTCACCAACAACATCCCGCAGCGCGACGGCGGCACCCACCTGGCCGGCTTCCGCGCCGCACTCACCCGCACCCTCAACAACTACATCGAGCAGCAGGGGCTGGCGCGGAAGGCCAAGGTCAGCCCCACCGGAGACGACGCCCGCGAGGGCCTCACCGCCGTGCTGTCGGTGAAGGTGCCGGACCCCAAGTTCTCGTCCCAGACCAAGGACAAGCTGGTGTCCTCCGAGGTCAAGGGGGTGGTGGAGTCGGTCATGAGCGAGAAGCTGTGGGAGTTCCTGCTGGAGCACCCGGCCGATGCCCGTGCCGTGGCCTCCAAGGTGGTGGAGGCGGCCCGGGCCCGCGAGGCCGCCCGCAAGGCGCGGGAGATGACCCGGCGCAAGGGGGCCCTGGACGTGGCCGGGCTGCCGGGC
>JALSIK010000099.1 GCA_026990045.1 Chromatiales bacterium
CCGGCCGGGCCGGTTGTGGCGGTAGAGCGCGGGCAGCACCTCGCCGGCCAGGGTCTCGCGGTCGAACACCACGCCGGTGAAATGGCCGCGCGGCCGGCCCAGGTACGCCTCCAGCGCCGCCATGGACTCCAGCCGCTCGTGCTGGAGCACGTCATCCTCCATGCGCAGGACGTGGAAGTGGCGCTCGGCGGCCAGCACGTAGCGCAGGTCCCGCGGGCGGGCGACGTCGTAGTAGCAGTCCATGACGTCCTCGAACAGCCGTTCCACCCGGCGCGCGATGGCGCTGCTGCGCAGGGAGGAAAAGCTCACCGCCCCGGCCGGGGGCGGCCGCCGGCCCTGGCCGGGCGGCGCCCGGCGCAGGTGCTCGCGCAGGCAATCCAGCAGCCCGTCCACCCCCAGGTGGCGCGAGGTGAGCACCTCGCCCCAGCTGGTCACCACCACCTGGTCCACGGACAGGGCCAGGTTCTCCAGCAGTCCGCCGTAGCGCAGGGCGTCGGTGCGGCTGCTGGCCAGGTAGCGGCCGCGGCGCACGCGCTCGCCGAAGGGATCCAGGCCCACGTTGACGAAGGTGGCCACCCGGCGCGGCGCCACCGGGCGCCGGTACTCGTCCACGCCCGGCACGAACTCCCGCTCCGCTGCGAACACCCGTTCGAAGGTCTCGAGGATGGCCCGCAGCTCGCGGTCGCACAGGTCGCTGCCCTCGGCGTACAGGCTCACGGTGGTGCGCAGGTCGAGCACGCGGTTGAACCAGCACCAGGCCAGCAGCTCCAGCACGCTGCGAGCACGGCGCAGCGGCGTCTCCACCGCCGTGCGCTCGGGCGGCACGACATCCCGGTACAGGGCCCAGGCCTCGCCGCCGTCGGCGGCCTGCAGGCGGTGCACGGTGACCCGCTCCTCCCACAGGTCACCGGTGATGCCGCGGTAGAGGATCTCGATCTTGCCCGGCTTGCGCTCGAAGGCGGCATACAACTTGCGCCCGAGCACGTTGAGATCGGCGGGCCGGATGAGGGCCGCCGCCCCCGCCTCGCTGCGGGCGAATTCCGACAGCACCCGGTAGCTGCGGGTGAGTTCGCCCACCAGCGCCGCGCGCTCGCGCCGCACCCGTTCCAGCTTCCACTGGTGGCGCGCGTCCAGCAGGTGAAACCGCGACTCGTGCCAGCCCCACTCCCGGCACAGCCGGGCCAGCAGCCGGCGGCGCCAGCCGCCGCCGGGGGGCGCGTCGAGGCTCAGGGTTTCGCCCACCTTGTAGTAGAAGCAGCGGCGCACCAGGTCCAGGCGCTCGTGTTCGCCGCGCGCGGCCAGGTAGGCCTCCACCCGCCGCAGCATCATGACGTAGGGGTCCAAGGCGTCGGGATCGGTTTCGCCGTCGTAGACCGCCTGCTTGAAGCGCAGCCCCAGCAGGTCCAGGCGGGGATAGTCGGCCGCGTAGGCCTCCATGAGCAGGATCTTGAGCACCGACTTGTACGGTGACTCGACACCTTTATATAACAGCCACAGGGTGGCGCCGTAGAACTCCTCCGCCGGCACCTGCCCCAGGCCGCCCAGGTCCACGTGGTCGCGGCTGTAGACGAAGCGTTTCCTCTTGAGCTCCGCCACGTGGTCATCGTAGCCGGACTCGTGTTCCGGCGGCACCAGCCACCACAGGGGATAGCGCCCGGCCAGCAGCACGCCGGTGCGGTAGAACTCGTCCAGCAGCAGGAAGTGCAGCGCCGAACCCGACGACTCGTGCGACAGGGGCGCATGGCGCCCCTGGCGGAAGCGCTCCGGGTCCACCAGGAAGACGTTGGCGGCGATGCCCTGTTCCGCGGCAAAGGCCTCGACGCCCCGGGCCTTGGCCGCCAGCAGCTCCACCTGCTCCGGCGGCAGGGCCGGGTCGTGGCACAGCCAGATGTCGAAATCGCTCTCGCGCGAGTACGCGATGGTGCCGGTGGAGCCCATGAGGTACAGCGCCTGCAGGGCATAGCGCCGGTAGGCGCGGCGCCGGTACGCGAAGCTGCGCGCCACCCGCCGCGCCGCCTTGAGCGCCGCCGCCGGCGGGCTGTAGTCGGGCAGCCCGGCGGGGCAGCCGCGGCCCGCCCAGCCCGGCAGCAGGGGATGGTTGACGTGGAACAGCAGCGGCAGCAGGTGGAGAAAGTCCTGCCGGCGCGGCGGGAGGTCGCCGGCGATGCGGGCCAGGCGCTTGCGGCCGAGCTCCCTAAACCGCTGTTTTATCTCGCGGAAATCGGGGCCGTCGGCGGCGGGCTGGCGGGCGCGGGGGATGGCCATGGTGATGAAAATATCGGCCGCCGCGGGGGGTTTTGAACCCGCGCCCGCTCAAGCGCGGGCGCCGCGACGCCGATACAATGGGCCAAGAAAGCGGCCGCGGCCGCGGACGACACGACCCACCGGAGACCACACGATGATCCATCGCCTCGACGCGGACGCCTGCCGGGCGCTGCTGGAGAACGCCCCCGTGGGCATGCTGCACCTGGACCGCCACGGCAAGATCACCTGGCTCAACGAGACCCTGGCCCGCATCGTCCACCGCCCCGCCGCGGAGCTGGTGGGCAAGAGCGCCACCGAGGTGGGCGACGTCCTGCGCCGGCTGTTCGAGGCGCCGGAGGCCATCTTCCTGCCCGACGCCGACGACGGCCCCGGTCACTGGCTGCTGCGCACCAGGCAGGTCCTGCCCGGCGACGGCGGCCAGATGTTCTACTACGTGGACGTCGCCCTGCTGCGGGAGCTGGCCCTGGAGCGCGAGGCGCTGCGCGAGCGGCTGGCGGAGCTGGAGGCGGTGGACGAGGTCACCGGCCTGCCCAACCGCCGGGCGATGATGAAAAAGCTCGAACCGGAGGTCTCGCGCAGCCGCCGGTACGACAACCCGCTGACCGTGATCCTCATGCGGGTGGAGGATCTCGACGGCCTGCGCGAGCAGTGGGGCGGGGATGCCGCCGACCAGGTGATGCTGTCCATCGCCCAGATGCTCAACGACCAGATGCGCTGGGCCGACATCATCGGCCGCTGGGGCCCCGGGGAGTTCCTGCTCATCCTGCCCGAGACCGCGCTCGAGGCCAGCGACCAGCTCCTGGCCAAGATCCGCGACCGCCTGCGGGCGGTGAACCTGGACGGCTCCGGCGAACACACGGTGGAGGTGACCGCGCGCTTCGGCTCGGTGCAGTGGCGCCGGGGCGAGGACGCGGCCCTGCTGCTGGAACGGGTGCAGGAGGCCCTGGAGCGCGACAGCCGCGCCGCCTGAGGCGAGCCGCCTCAGTCGGGCCCCAGCGCCCGGCGCAGGCGCGCCACCTCGGCCCGCACCTGCGCCGGCGCGGTGCCGCCGGGGTGGTTGCGCGCGGCCACCGAGCCCTCCAGGGTCAGCACCTGGAACACGTCCTCGTCGATGGCACCGGAGAACCGCCGCAGCTCCTCCAGGGTGAGCTGCGACAGGTCCCTGCCGTGCTCGATCCCGAAGCGCACCGCGCGTCCCACCACCTCGTGGGCGTCGCGGAACGGCACGCCCTTGCGCACCAGGTAGTCGGCCAGGTCGGTGGCGGTGGCGAAGCCGCGCCGTGCCGCCTCGCGCATGCGCTCGCGGTTGACCGCGAGGTGCGGGATCATGTCCGCGTACACGCGCAGGCTCCCGCGCACCGTGTCCACGGTGTCGAACAGCGGCTCCTTGTCCTCCTGGTTGTCCTTGTTGTAGGCCAGCGGCTGCCCCTTCATGAGGGTGAGCAACCCCACCAGGTGGCCCTGGACCCGGGCGCACTTGCCGCGCACCAGCTCGGGCACGTCCGGGTTCTTCTTCTGCGGCATGATGGACGAGCCGGTGCAGAAGGCATCTCCCAGGGTCACGAACTCGAACTGGGCCGAGGTCCACAGCACCAGCTCCTCGGAAAAGCGCGACAGGTGCATCATGAGCGTGGCGGCCGCGGCCAGGAACTCGATGATGAAGTCGCGATCGGAGACCGCGTCCAGCGAGTTGGACGCCACCGCCTCGAACCCCAGCTCGCGGGCCACGAACTCGCGGTCCACGGGAAAGGTGGTGCCGGCCAGCGCCGCCGCCCCCAGCGGCAGCACGTTGACCCGGCGCCGGCAGTCGGCCAGGCGCTGGGCGTCGCGCTGCAGCATGTTGACCCAGGCCAGCAGGTGATGGCCGAAGGTCACCGGCTGGGCGGTCTGCAGGTGGGTGAAGCCGGGCATGATGGTGTCCGCCTCGCGCTCGGCCAGGTCCAGCAATGCCCGCTGCAGGCGCCGGAGCTCGGCGCCGATGGCGTCGATCTCCTCGCGCAGGTACAGGCGCATGTCGGTGGCCACCTGGTCGTTGCGCGAGCGGCCGGTGTGCAGCTTCTTGCCCGTCTCGCCGATGCGCTCGGTGAGTCGGGCCTCGATGTTCATGTGCACGTCCTCCAGCGCGGTGGACCAGGGAAACTCGCCGCGCTCGATCTCGCCGCGGATGGCCTCCAGCCCCGCCACGATCTGCCGGCACTCGTCGTCGCTGAGCACGCCGACGCGGGCCAGCATGCGGGCATGGGCGATGGAACCGGCGATGTCGTGGCGGTACAGGCGGCGGTCGAAGTCCACCGACGCGGTGAAGGCCTCCACGAAGGCATCCGTGGGCTCGGTGAACCGCCCGCCCCAGGGCTTGGTGATGTCGTCGCTCATGGTCCGGCCGCGGAAAGGGCAACACGGGAAACGCGCAGTATAGCCGTTTTGCCCTGCCCCGGCATGAGCCCCTCGCCCCTCGCCCCTCGCGCCTCGCCA
>JALSIK010000100.1 GCA_026990045.1 Chromatiales bacterium
CGAGCACATCCTCCGGCGCCTGCTGCTGGACTGAGCAGAAGTTGAAAAAGGTCGTCCACACGACCTTTTCAACCCGCCGGGCCGGGCGCCTGCGCGCCGGGTTCGCGGTTCAGCCCGGCGGGCGGTCCACGCCACCGGCTCCGGGGGTCTGGAGGCCGGTCAGGCTCTCCTCGATGGTGCGGATGACGTCCTGCTCCAGCTCCAGGGCCACCGCCTCGGCGGGACTGCCGGCCGCCACCTGGGACGGGCGCACGAACAGGATGCGGGTCTCGCCGGCCTTGTGGGTGAGGGTCACGTGCAGCGGGCACAGCGCCAGCATGTCGGGATCGGCGTTGCCCACCTGGTTGGCGTACCAGCCGTTGCAGAACACCATGCTGCGGATGGATTCCAGCTTGTTGCGGTTGTAGTCCTTGCCCCAGCGCCGGGCGAAGTGGGCCAGGTTGCGGCCGATGTTGGGTTCGACGATGACGAAGTAGCCGTTGTTCTCCAGCGAGCCGAACACCCGCTTGTACACGGTCTCCATGGGGGCCTGCACCGCCCGCACGTAGACCAGGGCGCTGCCCGCCGCCGCCGTGCCCCACGCCCCGGCCGCCAGGACCAGCGCCGCCGCCAGTCGTGTTGCCTTCATCGATCCGCCTCCCCCTGCGGTGTGTCCGGTTTCAGTTGGATGCCGGATGGACCTTCACGGTTCCCCCCGGCACGTCCGCCACGTCGTCGCGCAGGTACACCGGCGCCAGCGCCTCCGCCGCCACCGCCCGGCCCGCGGCCAGCTCGCCTGCCGCCAGGCGGGCGACGTCGGCCGCGTGCGGCCGCGCCTGCGGGCGGGTCCCGGCCAGTGCCCCGGCCAGGCGCGCGGCCAGCGCTTCGCCGTGCTCGGCGAAGCCGGATCCCGCGCCCAGCCAGCCCTCTCCCTCGGGCACCGGCACCGAGGCCGGCCGGCACACCCGTTCCGGGCCCGCCGGCGCCACCCCTTCCGCCGCCCGCCGGAAAGCACCCCAGTACACCTCGCCCTTGCGCGCATCCAGCGCCGCCAGCACCCGTTCCGCCCCGGCCTCCCGCATGGCGCCCAGGGCCAGCGCGGCCAGGGTGGAGACGGGCACCGCCGGGACATCCAGGCCGAAGGCCAGCCCCTGGGCCACACCCACCGCCACCCTGACCCCGGTGAAGGCCCCGGGCCCCCGCCCCACGGCGATGGCATCCAGCCGGCCCGGGGCCATGCCCGCCTCCGCCAGCAGCCGCTCCACCAGCGGCAGCACCTGCTCGGTCTGGGTGCGGCCCGCGGCGACCTGGAGCTCCAGCGGCTCGCCGTCGCACAGCAGCGCCACGGAGCACGAGGGCGTGGCGGTCTCGATGGCCAGGAGCCTCACGCCGTGCCTCCCGCCCGGGCCCGCGCCGGGTCGGCGGCGAAGAAGGCCTCCACGTCGGCCAGGTCCCGGGTCCGGGGCATGGGCGGCAGGCTGTCCAGGAACACCCGGCCGTAGGGCCGGGTGAGCAGCCGCGGGTCGCAGATCACCAGGACGCCCCGGTCGGCGACATCGCGGATGAGGCGCCCGGCACCCTGCTTGAGGGCGATGACCGCCGCCGGCAGCTGGTACTCCATGAAGGGGTTGCCGCCGCCCCGGCGCAGGGCGTCGAGACGGGCACTGAGCACCGGGTCACCCGGCGAGGCGAAGGGCAGCTTGTCGATGATGACACAGGACAGGGCCTCGCCCCGCACGTCCACCCCCTCCCAGAAGCTGGCGGTGCCCAGCAGCACCGCATCGCCCGCCGCCCGGAACTCGTCCAGCAGGGCCGCGC
Source organism: Chromatiales bacterium (assembly GCA_026990045.1). Lineage (GTDB taxonomy): Bacteria > Pseudomonadota > Gammaproteobacteria > CAMYNG01 > CAMYNG01 > JALUTW01. The sequence continues at coordinate 1,798 of JALSIK010000100.1, forward strand.
GCGGGGCATCGCCCTGCACCAGCACCGGCCACGGCAGGCGGCCGCGCAGGTGCTCCGCCGCCTCGTTGAGCGCCCGGTGGGAGGTGTACAGGAGAAAAGCCCGGCCGCCGCTGGCCGCCAGCACCGGCTCGGCCGCCTCCAGCACCGCGCGGCCGTAGCCGGGCGCGTTGGGGTCGGGCATGTCCGGCGGCAGGTAGAGCAGCGACTGGCGCGCGTAGTCGAAAGGGGAGTCCCAGGCCTCGCAGCGGGCCGCCTCGATCCCCAGGCGCCGGGTGAAGTGGGAGAAATCACCGCCCACGGCCAGGGTGGCCGAGGTGAAGATCCAGGCCCCGGGCATGGCCGCCATGTACTCCCGGAACGGTCCCGCCACGTCCAGCGGGGTCAGGTGCAGGCTCACCGAGCGGCGGTGGGTCTCGAACCAGTGCACGGCCTCCTCGGGCGGCTCGCCCGTGAGCAGATCCAGCCGCTCGGCCAGCGCCTGCGCACGGCGGTGGCAGCGTTCCAGCCCGCGGGTCCGCTCGGCCAGCGGCGCCAGCAGGCCGGCCAGCCCGTCCAGGGCCCCGCGCAGGCCGGCGGCGGCCTCGGCCACCTCGCGCCGGCGCACCGCCTCGGCCCAGCCCCCGCGGCGGCTGCCTTCGCCGAAGGCGGCGCGGAACGCCCGGGCCGCGTTGCGCAGGGCGTCGGCGGCCCGGGGCAGGGCCCGGTCCTCGTGCACCTCGCGCAAGTACTCGGCCTCGGCGTCGCCGGCCAGCTCCACCAGCTGGTTGCTGGAGACGGCCAGGCCGAAGAAGGCCGAGGCGGTCTCCGGCAGCTGGTGGGCCTCGTCGATGACGAAGGCGTCGGCCAGGGGCAGGATCTCCCCGAACCCTTCCTCGCGCAGGGCCATGTCCGCGAACAGCAGGTGGTGGTTGACCACCACCAGGTCGGCGGCCTGGGCCCGGCGCCGGGCCCGGACCAGGAAACACTTCTCCCAGTGCCCGCACTCCTGGCCCAGGCAGTTGTCGGCGTTGGCCGTGACCAGGGGCCACACGGGGTCCTGCTCGCCGATGCCCGGACAGCCGGCGATGTCGCCGTCGTCGCTGGCGCGGGCCCAGCGGGCGATGCGCACCACCCGCTCCGCCTCGGCCCGGCTGCGGAACCGGCCCTCGTCCTGGGCCCGCTCCAGGCGGTGGAGACACACGTAGTTGGCGCGGCCCTTGAGCAGGGCGGCGTCCACCGCCGTGCCCAGCGCCGCCGCCACCTGGGGCAGGTCGCGGTGGAACAGCTGGTCCTGCAGGTTGCGGGTGCCGGTGGAAAGGATCACCTTGCGCCCCGACAACAGGGCCGGCACCAGGTAGGCGAAGGTCTTGCCGGTGCCGGTGCCCGCCTCCGCCACCAGCACGCCGCCGCCGTCCAGCGCCGCGGCCACTGCCTGCGCCATGGCCTGCTGGGCGGCGCGGGGCGCGAAGCCGGGCACCCGGGCGGCGAACGGGCCGTGGGGGCCGAGCAGGGTCGCGGGATCGTCCATGGGGGGCGGGGGCTTCAGCCGCCCACCGCGGCCCCGCCGTCCTCGCGGGACCAGGCCAGGCGGGCGATGCGCTTGAAACGGGCCACCGACATGGCCCCGCGCTTGCGGCGGTTGCTGCCGGCGGTCTCGGCCAGGGCCTCCTCCACCGCTTCGCGCTCGGCCTCGTAGATGGCACAGGGCTCGAAGTCGGCGTCCATCACCACCAGCACCACCAGGTCCCAGTCCTGGTCCACCTTGAACTGGCCGATGCGGGGATTGCCCTTCTGGTCGTCGAACACCACCCGGCCCTTGATCTGCACCCGCTGGCCCTCGCGGGGACCGCGGCCGATGGCATCGTAGCCGCCGGGGGGTGGATCGCACGGCTCCAGGTCCAGCAGGCGGCAGGCGTCGTGCTTGGCGATCTCGGAGCTGACCCCCAGCGACTTGCCGGTGGTGCGGCGGTACTCGGCCGCCAGCCGCCGCGCCTCGGCGATGATCTTGTCCACCACGAAGGGGTTCTTCAACGGAAGCGGTCTCCGGCAGGGCTCCAGTGACGGCATCTATTCTGGCACGAAACGCCGCCGGGATGCGCGGGGCCGGGGCACGGCCCTTAGCAGGCTGTTGAAAAACAGCCTGCTAAGGCGGGGCAGGGATGCCCCGCCCGCGAATCAAGCGTGTAAACGCTTGATTCGGCGCAGCCGAACCCGGACCTGCGCCGGGTTCGGCGCGTTGAAAAAGGCCGGGACGGCCTTTTTCAACATCCTGTCAGCGGCCCGCCCCCAGGGCCTCGGCCCGGGCCTCCGCCGCGCGGGCGCCGGCGGCGTCGCCGCGGGCGGCGCGGGCGTGGGCGATGACGCGCCAGTTGGCCGCCTGCAGCAGGCGGTCACCCCGCGCCAGGCTGTTGGACTTGGCCGCCAGGCCCTCGGCCCGCGCCGCCCGTCCCTGGTGCAGGTGCACCCGGGCCATGTAGTGCCACAGCACCGGGTTGCGCGGATCGATGCGCACGGCCCGCTCCAGCAGTGCCTCGGCCCGGTCCAGCCGGCCGGCGCGGGCCGCCTCGCGGGCGCGGGCGATGAGCCGGCGCACCGCCGGCGGGGTGTCGCGCCCCGGCACCACCACCGGCCGTTCCACCTGGGGCACCGGGGTGAAGCCCTCGTCCGCCGGCGGCACCGCGCAGCCCGCCGCCAGCAGCCACGGCACCAGCAGCCACCCTCCCGCGGCGCGCCTCACCGGAGGATCCTCCGCAGCCACTGGCCGGCGCGCTCGGCCAGCCCGGTGGAACAGGGGGCATACTCACCCGGCGCGGTGCCGGGGCGGAAGGCCAGCAGCGCGGCGCCCTCGCAGCCGGCCGCCGCCCGCAGTCCGCTGGCCGGGTCCACCTCCACCCAGTCCAGGCCGTCCTCCCCCGGCGGGTCCAGGGGCGGC
>JALSIK010000101.1 GCA_026990045.1 Chromatiales bacterium
CGCGCAGCTGGTGCCCATCCTCCGGCCCCTGGTGCCCCAGCGCGGACACCTGGCGGCGCACCCGGCCTCCAACGTGCTGGTGGTCTCCGACAGCGCGGCCAACATCGAGCGCCTGGCGCGCATCATTGCCCGCATCGACCACGCCACCTCCGACGAGGTGGAGGTCATCCCCCTGCGCAACGCCTCGGCCACCGAGATCGTCAAGGTGATCGAGCGCCTGGAGCGCAAGGATCCCAAGGCCAAGGCCGCGCGGGGCCCCACGGTGGTGGCCGACGACCGCACCAACAGCATTCTCCTGGGCGGACCCAAGGCCGGCCGCCTGCGCCTGCGCGCCCTCATCGCCCACCTGGACACCTCGGTGGAGGTGGGCGGCCAGACCCACGTGGTCTACCTGCGCAATGCCAACGCCAAGGACCTGGTGCAGGTGCTCACGGGCATCAGCCAGAACCTGGTGCCCGGGGGCAAGGGCAAGAAGGGGGTGGCGGCGGCGCCGGGGGGCAAGGTGTCCATCCAGGCCGACGAGAGCACCAACGCCCTGGTCATCAACGCCCCGCCCGACGTCTTCCGCTCCCTGCGCCGGGTGATCCAGAAGCTGGACGTGCGCCGGGCCCAGGTCCTGGTGGAGGCGGTCATCGCCGAGGTCTCCCACGACGTGACCAAGGAACTGGGCGTGCAGTGGGCCTTCGACGGCCGCCAGGGGGGCAACGCCATCGGGCTCATCAACTTCACCGTGGGCACGCCCATTTCCGCGCTGGCCAACCTGGAGAACCCGCCCGCCCTGGCCGGGTTCAATTTCGGCGTCGGCGATCTCACCGGTTCCAACCCGGTGGCGGCGCTCATCTCGGCCCTGGAGTCCGATGCCGACAGCAACATCCTCTCCACCCCCTCCATCCTCACCCTGGACAACGAGGAGGCGGAGCTCATCGTGGGCCAGAACGTGCCGTTCATCACCGGTTCGTTCTCGGGGGTCGGGGGCGGCAGCACGCCCACCACCCCGTTCCAGACCATCGAGCGCAGGGACGTGGGCCTGACCCTCAAGATCAAGCCCCAGATCAACGAGGGCAACGCCATCAAGATGGACGTGCTGCAGGAGGTCTCGTCGGTGAGCCCGGCCACCCAGGGGGTGGACCTCATCACCAACAAGCGCTCCATCCGCACCAGCGTCATGGTGGAAGACGGCCAGATGGTGGTCCTGGGCGGCCTGATCCAGGACGAGCTGCGCGAGACCGAGCAGAGGGTGCCCGGCCTGGGCGACATTCCCGTGCTGGGCTGGCTGTTCCGCTACCACCGCACGCAGAAGGTCAAGACCAACCTCATGGTGTTCCTGCGTCCCACCATCGTCAACGACCCGGCGCTGCAGGCAGGCTTCACTGCCGACAAGTACAATTACCTGCGGGGCGAGCAGCTCGCCGCCCGCGAGCGCAACGTCTCGCTGGTGGACGAGGAGGAGGCCCCGCTGGCCCCGGAGCTGAAGAGCTACATCACCCTGCCGCCGCCCTTCGAGGGCGAGAGCGGGGTGCCGTCCATCGAGGAGCCGCCGGAATGACCGACATGACCGCCACCGGCGCCGTCGCGCGGCAGTCCCTGCCTTTTGCCTACGCCAAGCGGCACGGGGTGCTGGTGACCCACGACAAGGGCCGCGCGCTGGAGGTCACCCACCGCCGCGGGGTCTCGCCCCTGGCCCTGATGGAGCTGCGCCGCCACTTCGGCCTGCCGCTGGAGCTGCACGCGGTGGACGACGAGGAGTTCGACCGCCTGCTGCAGTCGGTGTACGAGGCCGGCAACGACGACACCATGCAGATGATGGAGGGCCTGGGCGAGGAGCTGGACCTGTCCAGCGTGGCCCAGGAGCTGGCCGAACCCGAGGACCTGCTGGAGACCCAGGACGACGCCCCTATCATCCGCCTCATCAACGCCCTGCTCACCCAGGCGGTGAAGGAGGACGCCTCCGACATCCACATCGAGCCCTACGAGAACCGGCTGCTGGTGCGCATGCGCGTGGATGGCGTGCTGCGCGAGGTGCTGCAGCCGCAGCGGGTGCTGGCCCCCCTCATCGTCTCCCGCATCAAGGTCATGGCCAGGCTGGACATCGCCGAGAAGCGCCTGCCCCAGGACGGCCGCATCTCGCTCAAGATCGCGGGCCGCGCGGTGGACGTGCGCGTGTCCACCCTGCCCTCGGGGCAGGGCGAGCGGGTGGTGCTGCGCCTGCTGGACAAGCAGGCCGGGCGCCTGGACCTGTTCCAGCTGGGCATGGCGGCCGAGACCCAGATCGCCATGGACCGGCTCATCCACAAGCCCCACGGCATCATCCTGGTCACGGGCCCCACCGGCTCGGGCAAGACCACCACCCTGTACGCGGCGCTGGAGCGGCTCAACGACGCCACCCGCAACATCATGACGGTGGAAGACCCCATCGAGTACTACATCGACGGCATCAGCCAGACCCAGGTCAACACCAAGGTGGACATGACCTTCGCCCGCGGCCTGCGCGCCATCCTGCGCCAGGACCCGGACGTGGTGATGGTGGGCGAGATCCGCGACCTGGAGACGGCCCAGATCGCGGTCCAGGCCAGCCTCACCGGCCACCTGGTGTTCTCCACCCTGCACACCAACACCGCCATCGGCGCCGTCACCCGCCTGCGCGACATGGGGGTGGAGCCGTTCCTGCTGTCCTCCAGCCTCATCGGCGTGCTGGCCCAGCGCCTGGTGCGCACCCTGTGTCCCGAGTGCAAGCGCCCCCACCGGCCCGATGCCGCCGAGTGCGCGGCCCTGGGGGTGGACCCGGGGGATCCCCCGCTCATCTACGAGGCCGTGGGCTGCGAACACTGCAACCGGACCGGCTACCGCGGCCGCTCCGGCATCTACGAGCTCATCACCATGGACGACACCCTGCGCACCATGATCCACGACGGCAGCGGCGAGCACGAGCTGGAGGCCCACGCCCGGGCCCACTCCCCCAGCATCCGCCGCGACGGCGTGCGCCGCGTGCTCGCCGGCGACACCACCCTGGAGGAAGTGCTGCGGGTCACATCAGAGTGAGGGGCGCGGGCTGAGGGGTGAGTGGCAAGGCGGAACTGCTGTGGTTGTGAATAACGATGATTTTATGATTATGTTGCTGCGGGCACACCTCTATCAGCCTCGCCCCTCGCCCCTCGCCCCTCGCCCCTCGCCCCTCGCCACTCGCCACTCGTAACTGAATTCGTATGGGCGCCTTCGAATACTCCGCCTACGACGCCCGGGGCCGCGAGCGCAAGGGCGTGCTGGAAGGGGACTCGCCGCGCCAGATCCGGGCCAAGCTGCGCGAGCAGGGACTGTTGCCGGTCTCGGTGGAGCCGGTGGCGGAGAAGGAGGCGGCCCGCCCCGGGGGGGTCAGCCTCCGGCGGGGGATCTCGGCCGCCGACCTGGCCCTCGTCACCCGCCAGCTCGCCACCCTGGTGCGCGCCGGCCTGCCCCTGGACGAGGCCACCGCCACGGTGGCACGCCAGACCGCCAAGCCGCGTCTCAAGCGCCTCATCCTGGGGGTGCGGTCGCGGATCATGGAAGGCCATTCCATGGCCGACGGCCTGCGCGAGTTTCCCCACGTGTTCCCGGAGCTGTACCGCTCCACCGTCGCCGCCGGCGAGCAGTCCGGCCACCTGGACACGGTGCTGGAGCGCCTGGCCGACTACACCGAGGCCCGCCAGCAGCTCCATTCCCGCATCCAGCTCGCCCTCATCTATCCCACCGTGCTGACGGTCATGGCGGCGCTGGTGGTCACCGGCCTGCTCACCTGGGTGGTGCCCAAGGTGGTGCAGGTGTTCGAGGGCCTGGACCAGGAACTGCCGTGGGTCACCCGGGCCCTCATCGCCGTGTCCGACTTCCTGCGCGGCAACTTCTGGTGGCTGGCGCTGCTGCTGGTCGCGGGCGGCGTGGCGCTGGGCTGGCTGCTGCGCCAGCCGGGGCCGCGGTTCGCCTTCCACCGGCTGCTGCTGCGCCTGCCGGTGGTGGGGGGGCTGGTACAGGGCGCCAACACCGCCCGCTTCGCCCGCACCCTGAGCATCCTCGTGGCCAGCGGCGTGCCGGTGCTGGAGGCCCTGCGCATCGCCGGCCAGGTGATGGAGAACCTGCCCATGCGCGAGGCGGCCCTGGCCGCGGCCCACCGCGTGCGCGAGGGCGCCGGCCTGGCCGGCTCGCTGGAGGCCAGTGGATATTTCCCGCCCATGGTGGTCAATCTCATCGCCAGCGGCGAGGTGTCCGGCAACCTGGAACAGATGCTGGAGCGCGCCGCGGTCAACCAGGAGCGCGAGCTGGAGACCACCATCGCCCGCCTCATGGGCCTCATGGAACCGGCGCTCATCCTGGGCATGGGCCTGGTGGTGCTGTTCATCGTGCTCGCCATCCTGCTGCCCATCTTCGACCTCAACCAGCTCGTTCGATGATCCTCCCGGTGTAGGTTTCGGCCTACAACAGGATGTGACCCGCGTCACGGTTTCCACCACCGGGTGGTCCCGTAAGATCCCGCTGCCGGGGACCGGATCCCGGTTTTCGCAAGAGCAAGGGGAGAGGACGATGAACGACGGGATGACAGTGCCGCGCACGCGGCGGGGAAGGTTTCGTGCCTGGGCGGCGCTGGCGGCCGCCGGGTTCCTGGCCGCCTGCGGCGGCGGCGGCGGCGGTGACGACGGCGGCGGTGGCGGCGCCGGCGGA